>CACZOT010000001.1 GCA_902782795.1 uncultured Eubacteriales bacterium
AGGAACTTTGCGAGGCCACGGTGCGGGATCTGCTCACCATGGCGCTGGGCCAGAAGGAGGGCTGCCTTTTCGGGAGCCAGCGGCCCTTCCTCCCGGAGGACGATTGGGTCCGCTACGCGCTTTCCCGCCCCTTCTCCGACAGGCCGGGGACGCGCTTCCTCTACAACAACGCCGGTCCGTACCTGGCCGGGCGGCTCGTGCAGAAGCGGGCCGGGTGCGATCTGGTCAGCTACCTGACGCCGCGGCTCTTTGCCAAGCTCGGCATCCGGCGCCCTACCTGGGAGGTCGACCCGCAGGGGTACACCTTCGGCGCGGGCGGGCTCTTCCTCACGGTGGAGGAGCTGGCGCGATTCGGACTGATGTACCTGAACGGCGGCGTGTACGAGGGGCAGCGCATTCTTCCGGAGGAGTGGGTGCGCGAGAGCGCGAAGGTCCAGGTGGAGAACCACGGCGAGAAGGACGGCGGCTGCGGATATGGGTACCTGTTCTGGCACGGGCGGCATGATTCCTTCCGCGCCGATGGAAAATACGGCCAGGTGGCGCTGATCCTCCCGGAGAAGCGGGCCGTCGTGGCCTACAACGCCGAGAGCCGCGCCCAGCAGGAACTTCTGGACATCGTCTGGGAGCATGTCTGGCCGCTCCTGTAAAAAATAACAAGGGGTCAAAGAAGTACATGAACAAAAACGACCGCATGGCCATGATGGCCGAGCTTCCCATCCCGCAGGTGCTGGTGCGCATGAGCCTGCCGATGATGATCTCCTTCTTCATCCAGGCCATGTACAATATCGTCGATTCCATGTTCGTCGCCAGGATCTCCGAGAACGCCTTGACGGCGGTGTCCCTGGCGTTCCCCATGCAGCAGATCGTCACCGCCATCGCCGTGGGCACGGCGACGGGCGTCTCGGCGGTCTGGGCGCGCTATATGGGCATGGGGGAGAGGGATAAGGCCGCCGCGGCCATCCGCACCATGACGGGCATGAGCCTCCTGTTCACGCTGGTGTTCGTGGCGCTGGGAGTATTCGCTTCCGGGCCGCTCTACCGCTACCAGACGGATGCGCAGGAGATCGCCGAGATGGGCTCGGTCTACTTGATGATCAACTGGGCCTTCTCCTGCGGCTCCATTTTCGGGAAATACTACGAGCGCCTGCTGGTCTCCGCGGGCAGGGCGACGCTCTCCATGGCGAGCATGGCCTCCGGCGCGGTCTTCAACCTGGTGTTCGATCCGCTGCTGATCTTCGGCATCGGGCCATTCCCGGCGCTGGGCATCGCTGGCGCGGCGTGGGCCACGGTGGGCGGACAGATCTTCGCGGCGGTGGTGGCGATCGTTTTAAACCGCCGCTATAACGAGCCCGTGCGCCATGAGATGCTGCGCCCGGCGCTGCATCCGCACGCCGCGGCGGATATCCTGCGCGTGGGCCTGCCGTCCATCATTACCATGGGGCTTTCCTCGCTCACGAGCTTTTTCATCAACCAGATCCTCCTGGCCTACTCCACCACGGCGACGGCCGTCTACGGCGTGTGGATGAAGCTGCAGAACTTCTGCTACATGCCCACCTTCGGCCTCAACAACGGCATGGTGCCCATCCTCTCGTACAACTATGGCACCGGCCGCGTCGACCGTGTGCGCGAAGCCATGCGTCTGGCGATCTTCGCCAGCGCCGCGCTTATGTGCGCCCTGGCGGTGCTCTTCGAGTGCATCCCCGGTGCGATCCTTACCATGTTCAGCGCGGGCGAGCAGATGCGCGCCATCGGCATGGTCTGCCTGCGCACCTGCGTGATCTCGCTGCCCTTCGGCGCGGTCTCCATGATCCGCTCCACGAGTATGCAGGCGCTCGATCACAGCCGCTACGCGTTGGTGATCAACCTCCTGCGCCAGTGCGTGCTCCTGATCGGCTGCTTCGCGCTGATCAGCGCCCTCACCCACAGCCAGACGTGGATCTGGTTCGCCGTGCCGGTCACGGAGATCGTCACCTTCGCCGTCAGCGGCGTGCTCGGTGCGCGCTTCAAGCGCGATCTGGGCGTATAAGGGGGCCGGGCCGTTGGAAAAAGAGAGCGCGCTGCAGGCGTATATCCGGGCGGTTCAGCCGGAGCGGGAGGAATTCCTGCGCCAGCGCGCCCAGCGCAAGGCCCGCGAGACCACGCGGAGCCTGCCTGCCGAAGCGCGGCGGGAGTACATGGAGGGGCGGGGCTTCGAGAACCTGCTCTACCACATCCGCCGCGCGGACAAAGCCTATCAGGCCATGGGGCGCGGAGAGCTGGCTCTGGAATTCCATCAGGCAGAGTTTGAGCGCCTCGCCCCGCTCATCGAGGAGGAGCTCGCGGCCGGAAACGAGATCGATCTGCCCTTCCTGCGCTCGGTGGAGCGCTGCCGCGTGCCCCTGCAATCGGCGAGGGAGTGCCTGGCTCTCCTTTCCGGGCGTGCCCTGCGCCGCCTGCTGGACGGCCAGACGCGCCGCTTCCTCCACGAGGCGGAGAACA
>CACZOT010000002.1 GCA_902782795.1 uncultured Eubacteriales bacterium
GCATCGCTGGCAACAAGGTGCGCCTGGATATGGAGGGCGGCCGCATCACCCTCTCCCCGCCGGAAGAACAGGAATAAGAAACGCCCCCGCGCTCGCTTGGAGCGCGGGGGGCGTTGTTTGCTCTCCGGTCAATCCCAGGGCTCGATCCGCAGATGGCGGAAAAAGCCGTCCGTGCCGATATCCACGTACAGGCCGACAGCGCCGCGCGCCTCCGGGCCGTGCTTGAGGCCATCCACGCCCAAAACGCGCTCGCCGTTCACGAAAAACTCCGCCGAGCCGTCCCGCACCTCAGCGCGGATGTGGCTCCATTCCCCCAGTGCGATGGTCTCCACCGGCGCTTCGTACCCCTCGACGCCGAACTCCCGAAAATAGGAGAAGGTATACCCCGGATAGGAGAAATACTGGCAGCCGTGGGCCCTCCGGACGGGATCCCCGCAGCCGCGGCCGTTGGTCGGGCGGATATAAAAGGATTCGAATTCGCGGCCGTCCTCGCTGGCGCGGAAGACGATGCCGATGAAGCCCCTCGCCAGCGCCGGGGCGTCCGGCAGGAGCTCGGCGCGCACGTCCACGTCGATCGCGCCGTTATGGAACGCGAGGCCGCGCACGCGCGCGAAGGTGTTCTCGTCCGGGGCGGTCTTGTCGATCTTGGCCAGGCGGGCGACGCCCTCCCCGGCAAAGGTCAGGCGCGTGTGCACAGGGATAAGGTTCTCAAGCGAAAGGGCGATCTCCATACCTTCCGCCCTCAAGCCAGATCGTTCAGGGCGAGCACGGCGCAGGCGTACACCTGCAGCGCGTCCACCAGCGAGGGCAGGTAGATGTACTCGTCCGGCTGGTGCGCCCCGCCGTGGCCAGGTGCGACCTCCATGCGCTCGCCGCGTCCCGGGAAGGCCAGGCCGAAGGTAATGGCGTTGGGCACCACGCGGGAATAGGTGCCGCCGCCCATGGTGTAGGGCTCGTCGTCGTAATCCGCCATGACGCGGCAGGCTTCGCGCAGTACGGCGACGCGCGGGTCGTCCTTGGGCATGAAGAAGGGCTTGCCGGATTCGAGCTCGTCCACGCGCATGCCGAGGCTCTCCGCGTAGGCGGTGAAGGACGCCTCGTTGGCGGGGAGATCAGCGGCGATGGAGAGGCGGCAATCCAGGCTCAGGCTGACGCGGCCGTTCGCTGTGCGCGCCACGCCGCAGACCATGGTGGTCTTGCCGGATTCCGGGTCCTCACAGGCGATGCCCGCGTTGGCGCCGTAATAATCCGAGCACATCGCCCCGACGGCGCGCATGGCCTTGTGGGATTTCTCGTCCAGGATATCCGCGTCCGTGAGGGCGCTGGCCAGCAGGAGGATAGCGCTGACGCCCCGCTCCGGCGAAGCGGCGTGCGCGGCCGCTCCCTGAGCGCTGACGACGCAGCCTTCGGGCGCTTCTTCGACGGCGAAGCTCTCGTCCAGCGCGGCGCGGACCAGCTCCGCCGGCAGGGCCAAGACGGCCCTGGCGCGCGGCGGCACCATGTTGCGCACCTCGCCGCCCTCAAAGAGGACGAGGGTTTTGCCGGTCTCGATGCTCATCTCGCCGCGCAGCGTGCCCTTCTGCGCGTAGTTGACGCTGAAGGCCGAATCCGGCACCAGGGATACCGGCGGGACCGGTCCGGCCTCGACCATATGCTTCATATCGGCCATGCCGGTCTCCTCCGAGCAGCCCATGAGCACGCGCACGCCTTTTTTCAGCGGCAGGCCCAGGTCCCGCAGGAGGCGCATGGTGTACAGGCCCATCACACAGGCGCTCTTGTTGTCCCCCACGCCCCGGCCGATGAGGAAGTCTCCCTCGCGCGTGGCGCTGTAGGGCGGGAGACGCCAGCCTTCGCCCTCTGGGACGACGTCCAGATGCCCGATGATGCCCACGGCCTTCTCCCGGCTGCCGAGCCAGGCGTCGCCGTACCAGCCGCCATTGTCGCTGGCCTCGAAGCCCATTTCCTTCGCGCGGGCCACGGCGTGATCCAGCATTTTGCGGCAGTCCGGGCCGAAGGGCGCGCCGTCGGCCGCGAGATCGGCCCGGCTCACGGAGGGGATGCGCGCGAAGGCCTGGAGGTCGGCGAACATTTCCTCCGCGTGCTCTTTGGCCCAGGCGCGGATGGCTTCCTGCGTTTTGGTATCGATCATATCGGTTATCCCCCTTCTCACTTACGGGTATGCAGGTATTATAGCACGAGCGGAGGCAGTTGGGAACGTCCCGCGTGAATTCCAAAATGTCGAGAGCCGCCTCCCCTTCGAAGGGAAGCGGCCCGCGTTGTTATTCGATGCCTTCCGGCTCGTCGATCAGCTCGAAGCCCAGCCATACGCGCATGATCTTTCCCTGCAGGTCGATGCGCACCTGGGCCGTACGCGCCCGCTTGTTGACGCGCTCGATCGCTCCCTCGTAGGCCTTGAGCATGCCCTCCTGGATGCGGATGCGGTCGCCGACGTAATACGCCTTGGAAAAGCCCACCACGCCGCCCTCCTCGAAGAGCATCTTCGCCATGGCGAGATCCGGTCCGTGCAGGCGCCAATCCCCGTCGGCGTTCTCAAGCACGCGGTAGCTGTCCTTGACGCGCAGGAGATAGCGGGGCTTGGCGCCGTCGTCCTCCACGCGGAAGAAGATATACCCGGGGAAGAGCACCGCCTCCTCCTCGAAGCCTACCCCACCCATGCGGCGAATGCGCTTGCGCTTGGGAACGATGGCCTCCGTTTGGGGATGAAAACGCTGGATATCAGCCAGGATATGGTCCTCCCGGCCGGAGCGGCAGAACAGGCAGCCGTATACCCTCTCGCCTGTGCTCTCCGACATGGTTTCCACCCCTGTTCCTTTCGTTTCCAGTTGATTACCGGTGCACGGCGATCTTCGGAAGGACCGCGTCGATATCGACGAACCCCGCTCCGCTGCCCATGCGGTCCAGATACAGCGGCACCTCCTCGCCCTGGAGGAGCCCTGCGACGTTCACATAGAGATAGCGACTGTAGTAGACGTGCGCGACTCCGGTATCCGGGTCGATATAATGGCACTCCACCTGCACGGGATGCGCGCCGTTCATGTTCACGCGGGCGTTGCCGCGAACGCCGGCGATCTTCGCCATAACGCAGTATCCGCCTTCGAAGGCCGCCCTTTCCCGGCGG
The DNA here is from genome assembly GCA_902782795.1 of uncultured Eubacteriales bacterium. Taxonomy (GTDB): domain Bacteria; phylum Bacillota; class Clostridia; order Christensenellales; family Aristaeellaceae; genus UBA1224. The sequence goes on from CACZOT010000002.1 coordinate 3,140, forward strand.
CGTCGACGCAGCTCCATTCCAAGAAAGACCGCTCCAAGCAGGGAGAACACCGCTCCGATGATACCGAAGCTGAGCAGAAAGACCAGTTTTTCCTCCGGCAGAAGAGCCCCCAGCTGAAGGAGAACCGCGCAGACCAGCAGGAACACCACGCCGATGGGCAGGAAGATAAACCCGACGATGCCTTTTTCCGTCCAGCCGTATTTCTTCTTTTCCACGCGGCATCCCTCCCGTCTCCGGATATGATACCACATTCCCGCAATGTTTGTCCACTTGTGGGCGACGCGCGCGAAAGGGCCCCCTTTTGTTCATACCGCCGCGCTTGACAGGCCGCGCGGCCCGCCCTATAATGCGCACAAACCAAACGCGCGCAAAGAAAGCTGGCTTGTTATGAAACAAACGGACACCCACGCGACGGCGCGCCGGGCGCTCAAGGCGACCATTCCCGTGCTGGCGGGGTATGTGGTCCTTGGCACGGGCTTCGGCATCCTCCTGGGTGAAGCGGGCTACGGGCCCGTGTGGTCGCTCGCCATGTGCCTGTTCATTTACGCGGGTTCGATGCAGTACGTGGGCGTCGGGCTGATCGCGGGCGGCGCGGGGCTCCTTTCCACCATCCTCACCACGCTGATGGTCAACGCGCGCCATCTCTTTTACAGCGTCTCCATGCTCACCCGCTATCGCGACGCGGGCAAATACAAGCCCTATCTCATTTTCGCCCTCACGGACGAGACCTATTCCCTCCTCTGCGAGGGCAACGAAACCGACCGATTCCGGTTCTTTGTCTCCCTGTTCGACCAGTGCTACTGGGTGGCGGGAGGCTTGCTGGGCAGCCTGATCGGACCGCATCTGCCCTTCAGCACGGCGGGAATCGAATTCTCCATGACGGCGCTGTTCATCGCCTCGTTCACCGAACAGTGGCTGACCGCGTGGGACCGCCTGCCCGCCCTCGTCGGCCTGGCTGCGAGCCTGGGAAGCCTGATCGTCTTCGGGCCGGAGCGCTTCCTCATCCCGGCGATGTTGCTGATCACCCTGGCCATGACTCTGCTCCGGCCGCGTCTGGAGCGCGGAAGGGAGGCGGGCGTGTGAGAATGCATTCCGCGCTGCTGGTGGCGGCGATGGCCCTGGGGACGATCCTTTTGCGCTTCCTGCCCTTTCTCATTTTTCGGCGCGGGCGCGCGCTGCCGCGCTATATCGCCTATCTCGGCGAGGTGCTTTCCCAGGCGATCATCGCGATGCTGGTGGTCTACTGCCTGCGGGAGACGGACGTCCTGCGCGCGCCGCACGGCCTGCCGGAGCTGATCGCAGCCGCAGCGGTGGTGGTCGCGCAGGTCTGGCGCAGGAACGCGCTGGTCAGCATCCTGACGGGGACGGTCCTGTACATGGTGCTCACGCAGGTGATTTTTCTCTAGGGGCATAACCGTTTTTTTACCTGTTTCCATCCGCGCGGAACGGTTGCGCCGCGCGGGTTTTGGCGATACAATGGGGAACGGATGATTTGCGCGCCAAGCGCTTTGCAAAGGATGATGCCGCGATGGAAC
>CACZOT010000003.1 GCA_902782795.1 uncultured Eubacteriales bacterium
TCCTGGGGCTGGGCGTCCTCGTTGGCGCCGCCTTCGGCGGGGGCCTGCCCGCCGTCTTCCGCGGCGGCGCCGGGCTCGCCTTCCCCGGCGCCCTCGCCCTCCGTGCCGGCGGCGAGAGCGGCGGCCTGCTCGTCCATATTGGCCAGAAGGAAGACCATCTGATCGATCATCTGCTCGTCCTGCAGGCGGAACTTGAATTCCACGCGGCGGGAGGCGGCGGAGTCTTCAGAGCCGTCCTCGCGGTAGATGAGGTTGGATTCCGAGCGTCCGTTGGCGGTGACGATCTGCCGGAGCACGCGCTTGGTAGCGGCGCTGATGCCGGTATACTCGTCCGCCAGGATGTAGCTGGCCACGGCCAGCGCGCGGTTCTGGGAAAGGCGCAGGTTATCCATATAATTGCCCACGGAATCCGTATGGCCCTCGATGATGATCTCGCTGACGTTGGCGCGGTACTCGTCGGAGAGCAGCACGTTCAGATACACGGGCAGGAAGCGGTCGATCATCGCCTTGCCCTCGGCGCTGAGAGTAAAATCGCCCGAGGTGAAGAGGATGGAGGAATCCAGGGTGATGGCGCCGGTGGTGGCGTCCACGCTGGCGGAGATGTTGGCCTGGCTGAGCGCGTCCGCCAGGGAGGCGATGATGCGCTTGCGCACGCCGACCAGCTCGTCCAGCTGCTTTTGCTGGCTGTCGAGCAGCTCCTGCTGCGAGGCCACGACGAGCTCCTTGTCCGCCAGGAGCGTCTGCGCCGCGAGGAGCTCGGCCTGCTGGGTGGTGAGCTGGCTCTTGGCGGCCTCCAGCTCGGCCTGCTGGGTGGCAAGGGTGGTGTTGGCGGTGTCGAGCTCGGTCTTCTGAGCCTCCAGGGCCGCGCTCAGGGAGGAGAGCTCCTGATCGCGCAGGAGGAGCTTGGCCTGCTCGGCCACGAGCAGCGTCTCCGAGGCGGTGAGCTTTTCCTGCGCCGTGGTGAGCTCGGCGTCCTTGGTGGAGAGCTCGGTCTCCTTTTCGGAAAGGATGGTGCTCTGGCGCAAGAGCTCCGCCGTCTTGACCTCCAGCATGTCGAAATACTGGTACACGCTGTAGAACATGATGAGGATGAACACCAGGAGCATGGCGCTCATGAGGTCGGAAAAGCTCAGCCAGAAGCTGTTGTTCGTTCCGCCCGTACTGCGCGCGCCGCCGCGCCGACGTATGTACCGCATCCGTCCAAGCCCTCCTTACTGCAATAATCGGGTTCCCCGCCGCCGCGCTCAGCGGGCGCGGGAAAGGCGCTCCACGGCGCTCTCGAGCGCCTCCTCGGCGCGGCGCAGAGCGGCGGCCAGGCGCTCGTTCTGCTCGGCGTAGACGCCGCCGGTCTCGTCCACCACCTGGGGCAGGCGCTCCATGGCGGTCTTGACGTCCTCGACCATCCACTCCAGCTTCTTGGTGGTCTCGCCGATATCGGCGAGGAGGGCGTTGTAGGTCTTTTCCAGATCGGCGTTGAGGCCGGTGACGAACTTCTGGTGCGATTCGGCCAGGGCGTTCCCGCTCTCGCGCAGGGCCTGGGCGGTCTGATCCAGATCGGTCTTGATGCCTCGGAGGGTATCGGCCATGCCGCGGGCCTGGTCGTTGGCGGCGTCTCCCATCTCGGCCTGGAGCTTGGAGAGCGCCTGCAGGACGCTCGCCTGCTGGCGGGAGACGATCTCCATCTCCCCCACGCCCGCGGCGATGCTGGCGTAGGCCTCCTCGGTCTTCTCCTGCATGGCGCCCAGGCGGGTGAAGTAGGCGTCCGCCTTGGCCTGAAGCTCCTCGGCGGCCCGTTCGATCTCCCGGACGTTGCGGGCGGCGCGCTCCATATCGGTGGCGACGGCGCTCATATCGCCCTGGGTGCTCTTCTGCCAGCGCACGGTCTCCTGGATGCAGGCGGCGAGGTTCTGGAACTGGCCCTGCAGGGCCTCGTCCATGCGGTCCACGAAGCGGTTGACCACGTATTCCAGAGCCTGCGTCTGCTGGCGGGTGGTGTGGGCGCAGAAATTGTCCAGAGAATCGCGCATGGGCGCGACGCTCCCCTCCAGGGCCTGGCCGATGCGCTCGGCCACCTTGCCGGAGAGCTCCGCGGCGATGGACTGCACCTGAGCGGTCTGCTCCTGCTGGTAGATGGCGATCTGGTTGAGCGGATCGACCGTGAGCACGCCGGCGTTGTTGTGCATGGCGGCGTAGAAGGCCGAGAGGGTGTTCTTGGCCGAGCCGTTCACAACGCCCGTGGAGATGGAGAAGACAACCGAGGCCACCACGCCCACGATGGAGGTGGTGAAGGCGTATTTCATGCTGGGGATCAGCGTGCGGATGGCCTGCATGACGGCCTCGCTGTCCTCCATGGAGAAGCCGGCCAGGCCGCGCGTGATGCCGATGAGCGTTCCCAGAAAGCCCAGGGAGACCAGCATGCCCGGCACAGCCGCGGCCAGCGAGGCGCGCCCGGGCTGGGAGATGACCGTCTCCTCGTTGATGTAATCCTCGACGTTGGAGGCGTTGTGGTATTCGCCGTCCGCGAAGAAGAGGTTGGCCAGATACTCGCTCCAGTGCGGGTAGAGCGCGCCCTTGCCCAGGAACGTGTCCTCCTGCCAGGAGCGCTTGCTTTTTTCGCCCTTGCGCAGGCTGCGGATGCCCCGCCGGAGGAGCGATCGCGTGCGCCACACCGGCAGGATGCACTTGAAGAAGCTGAGGATCAGCAGCGCGGCGATGGCGAGATATACGCAGATATCGATGGTGTTATTCAAAAACCCCGAGGCGACGCGCGCCCAGATCTCTCTCACGTTTTGTTCCCTCCCCCGGTCCTTGTGCGGGCATGTCCCTTTGACGCTGATTGCCGGCGCAATGTTCATTACACCGCGCCGCGCCTGTGTTTTTTCCGGCTCTTTTGCGGGAGGCGGACTCCGGCTGCGCCGACCTCTCCTTATATACTATACCATGTTTTTCCCTTTTGCACAACGCTTCCTTCCCGCGTTTTTTCCTCCGCTCGGGGGGATTGACAGACCAGCGCCTTTCGGTTTACGATATCTTCGGAGAGAGCCGCGCGGCGCGGCATTACTGTTTCGGGAGGATGAAGACCCATGCCGAAATTTGGTATCAGCATCTACAGCGTTTCCCGCAAGATCGAGGCCGGCGAATGGACCCCCACCCAAGGCATCGAATGCCTCAAGGAGATCGGCGCCGAAGTGATCGAGCTCGTTCCCTTCGGAATGGATATGACCGAGAACCCCGCCATCATCGACGAAGTCGCCGAGGCCTCCGCCAAGGTCGGCGTGCCGCTGGGCAACTATTCCCTGAACGCCAACTTCCTCATGCTCACGGACGAGGAATACGCCGCGGAGATCGCCCGCGTCAAAAAGCACATCGATTGCGCCGGCAAGCTCCGCCTGCCCACCATGCGCATCGATTGCTCCAGCTACCGCCGTCCCCTGGAATACTGCACGCCTGAGCGCTTCCAGGAGGAGTTCCCCACCATCATCAAGAGCTATAACACCCTGTGCGATTACGCCGAGAAGTACGATCTCAAGCTCCTCATCGAGAACCACGGCTTCTTCGTCAACGGCGCCGAGCGCGTCGCCCAGGTGCTCTACCACATGCGCGACCGCAACTTCGGCGGCCAGCTCGACTGCGGCAACTTCGTCTGCGTGGACGAGCGCCCGGAGATGAGCATCAAGCGCAACCTCCAGTACGCCACCACCATCCACATGAAGGATTTCTACATCCGCCCCGAGACCCGCGATCCCGGCCGCGCCTCCCAGTTCGATTGCTCCAACAGCTGGTTCCGCTCCCTCGGCGGAGATTACCTGCGCGGCTCCATCCTCAACCAGGGCGATCTCGATATCCCCGCCGTGATCCGCATGATCAAGCGCGGCGGCTTCGACGGCAATATCTTCATCGAGTACGAAGGGATGGAGGAATGCGTCTACGGCACCGACGTCTCCTTCTCCAACCTCAAGCGCATCTGGGACGAGGTGTAACTTTGCGGGGCTCCGCCCCACGCTCCGAACTTCTTGCGGGGGCTCCGCACTCTGCGCTCCTGGCAGGGGCGCCGCCCCTGCACCCCGCCAGGAGGCTCCGCCTCCTGGACCTCTGCCAGGGGGAATGATTCCCCCTGGACCCCGCCATTGGGGGGATTTCATAAAGAACAAGCTCCGGTATCCTTTCGATTGGATACCGGAGCTTGTGTTCTTTGGTAGAATCCCAATGCATTGGTACACTATCAATCCCCCAATATGGGATTCTTAAGGGCCTTTGGCCCTTAAGCAGGAGTGCAGGGGACAGCGTCCCCTGCCAGGGTGCGGGGCGGAGCCCCGCAGTACCCTCAACAGAGTGCCTCTATTCCTCCTGCCCTTCCATGAGCCTCTCCACCAGCCGCCGCACGCGCTCGCGCGCCTCGGACTCGGCGAGAAAGGCGTCCTCCTGTGGGGCCTTGTCGTCGCCCATCATCTCCACGAACTGGGAGACCTTGAGGCCGAGGGCATCCTGCATATCGCGGTCAGAGCCCTTGGGGCTGACGAGGTAGTAACAGGCGAGGGAATCCTCCTGGCCGATGCGGTGGGCGCGGTCCTCCGCCTGGGAATGGACGGCGGGCGACCAATCCAATTCGCCGAAGACCACGCAGGTGGCGCGCTGGAGGTTCAGGCCGCTGGCGCTGCGCAGGCTGATGACGCACAGGTCCGTGCCGCCGGACATGAACTTCTGGGCGGCTGCGTCCTTCTGGGCGTCGGTCTCGCGGCCGGTGATGAAGACGGGCCGCAGGCTCTTGAGTTCCTGCTTGTAGAGATCCATCACGGCATGGTGGTGCGCGAAGAGGAGCACCTTTTCGCCGCCCTCCACCAGGGAACGCACGAAGGCCGCCACGTAGGGGGCCTTGGCCACGCCCGTGGCCTGGCGCTGGCGCTGGCAGACCTGGTCTTCGAGGAGGGCGCGGCGGGATTCGTCGCTGACGCGTCGCAGTTCCTCGAGCATGTCCATGGCCGGGAGCATCATGCTGCGGTAGACGGCGTCGTCCCAGTCGATCTCCTGCACCAGGCGGCGTTTCGGCGGCAGCTGCGAGAGCACCTCGCTCTTGCGGCGGCGCAGCATGAGGCCCTCGCGGCGCAGGTAATCGCCCAGCAGCTCCGGCTTTTGCACCACGTTCGTGTTGTATCCGTAGCACCATTCCCGCGTGAAGCTCTCCCAATCGCCCAGGAAGTGGAAATCCAGGATGTTCACCACGTTCCAGATCTCCCCGCCGGTGTTGTAGATGGGCGTGCCGGAGAGGCCGATCACGTTTTTCGCGGAGGTGGACAGGAGGCTCGCGGCGGAATACTTGCCCGTGCCGCCGCGCCGCAGCTCCTGGATCTCGTCGAAAATAACGGTGGCGAAGCCCTGCTCCGGCAGGACTTCCTTCCAGCCGCGCAGCAGGAGATAATGGATGATGTATACGTCCGCGTCCGGCAGGGGGTAGGGCGTCAGGCCCTTGATGACGTGGATGCGCAGTCCGCCCTCCGCGCGCAGGAAGCGCTCGGTCTCCCGCTGCCAGTTGCGCACCAGATGGGGCGGCGCCACGATCAGCGCAGGGTATTCGCCCGTGGCCGCCAGGAAGGAGAGCGCCTGGACCGTCTTGCCCAGGCCCATCTCGTCGGCCAGGAGCGCCCGCCGCGCCCCGAGCAGGAACGCCAGGCCCTCCTGCTGGAATTCTCGCAGCTCGCCCGCGAAGGCCGCCTGGGGCGGGTTCGCCCTGGGCGGCGCCTGCATGGCGGCGATGCGCCGCATGGCGTGCTCTCGCGCCTCTTCCAGGGCCGTTTCCCAGCGCTCCCGGTCGCTTTCCTTGATCTCCAGGGGATAGCGCAGCATCAGCCAGTTCAGGTCTCCCGCCACGCGCCGGTTGGCCGTGAAGCGCGCCACGCCGCGGCCGCGGCCGTCGCAGCCCGGGAAGAGCCGCTTGGCCAGCTCCGTGACGCAGGGCTCGGCCTTGATGGTCCAGCAGCGGCTGCGGCGGTTGTAGCTGAGCGTCCCGTAGACATGGCCCGGCTCGGCCTCCCCGTCGCGCAGGTAGGCCGGCCAGGAGCCGTAGAATTCCCCGTTCATGGCAGAGCCACCCCCCAGAGCCTGTTGAGCGAAAAGACGACGACCGGCTTGCCCGCGATCACGCCCGGCACGCGCAGGGCCCGCGGCGAGACCACGATCAGAGCGCTGAGCCTGTCCGAGCGCAGATACCGTGCGCACTGCTCCCGCAGCCGTGCGAGGGGCGGCGCGCCTTTTTTGATCTCGATGCCCACCGTGCCGCAGAGGAAATCCACGCGGCAGCGCGGCCCGAGCACGGCCTCGTGCCGCGCTTCCAGGCCCGCCGCGGCGAGGGCCTCGGCTACGGCGGCGTGCAGCTCCGCCTCCTCGGGCGCGGCCTGGCGCACGCGCACCCCGGAGAGCGCCGCAAGCACCGGGCGCGCCTCCTCCGGCACGCCCCTTTTGCTCTCCATCGCCCGGCCGCCCCCTTCCCCGCTTCGGTGTTTTCTCCATTATAGCACCCTCCCTCGCCAAAAGCCGCGGCGTTCTTGTAAATCCCGCCGGAAAACCGCCCGCGGGACTTGCGCGGAGGAAAGGGAAATGCTACAATAATATGGTATGGATTGGAAGTCTGCCTGTGCGGCCGGGAACCCGCCCGGCCGGGAAGGCGCTACACTGACAACGTGACGGGAGGTCTCGCCATGGTATCCAAAATGTCCCAAAGCGCGGCGCGCGGAAAACTGCTTCCCCGCCTCGTCCTGTTCCTCGCGCTGGCGTTGGCGGTCGTCCTCGCCGCGCCCTCGATGGCGCGCGCGGACGCCTACACGACGCGCACCGGCAATATCACCGTTATGCGTCTGCTCACCTCCGCCGTGCAGAAGGCCGGCGAAGAGGCCGATTACAAGCTGACGGTGAACAAGAGCGGCCAGCTCACGGCCGTCCTCACCGACGTGGCCAGCGGCGAAAAAATCACCCTGCTGGACCGCGGCGTCAACGCGAACACCAGCATCAAGCTCGTCGTCCCCGGCGAGAAGCTGGCCGACAACCGCGTATACACCGTCTCCGTCAAGCTCGCGCGCGGCGGCGAGGTGGTCGGCACGGCCGAGGGCCGCCTGAGCACCAAGCCCGTCGTCGCCAAGGTGAACACCCTCACCGCCACGGCTTCCTTCAACCCCGTGGACGGCGGGGCCTGCACCGTCTCCTTCTCCCTGGCGGACCCGGGCAATCTCTACGCCCAGGTGCTCGACGGGGCGGGCAAGGTCGTCGCCACGCTGGCCAACAACATGGCCGTCAGCGGCACTTCCGGCACCCTGACCTGGAGCGGCGCCACCGACCAGAAGGGAATGGCGGAAAACGGTGAATACACCGTGCGCGCCTGGGTCGTGAACACGGCGGGCACCAGCCCCGTCGCCACCGCCCACACCCGCCTGAACGGCACCGCCGTGGCCGTTACCGGCCAGACGCAGGGCGCGCTCGTCGCCGCCTTCATCCGCAACAAGCCCATGGAGGGTACCCAGGTGAACCTCACCCTGAACGCCTCCACCGCCGGCAACTATATCCTCAAGCTGCGCGATTCCAACACCGGCCGCTCCATCAAGCGCACCGGCGCGCTGCACTCCGGCGCGAATTCCATCCTTCTGGACGAGGGCGGCTTCATCGTCGGCGGCCACTCCTACGTCTGCCAGGTGCTCATGACCGTCAACGGCAAGACCGCGGGCAAGGCCGCGCTGACCTTCTCCGGCCACGTCGATCCGCCCACGCTCTCCGCTTTCACCATCGGCTCCTTCCAGCCCGGCTACGGCATGAGCATGCCCCTGAACTTCACCCAGCAGGGCAGCGGCCAGGTGCACGTCAACATCTACGACGCCGGAGGCAAGCTCGTCGCGGCGGCGCTCTCCGGCGCGAGCTACGGCTCCGGCTCGCACACCGCCTACTGGAACGGCCGCGGCCTGAACGGCACCTTCCTGCCCGCGGGCAAGTACACCATCACCTGCGATGTCAAGAACATCGCGGGCATCTCCAAGACGCTTTCCCAGTCCTTCGATTACGCCCCGATCGAAGAGGGCCTTCCGGCCGTGGGCGTATACGGCTCCATCAAGACCTGCACGCTGCTGAGCAATCCCAAGAGCGCCGAGCGCACCCCCGCCCGCATCTACATCAACGTCGCCGAGGCCGGCACGCTGAAGATCGCCGTCCGCGAGGTGAACACCGGCGCCAAGGCCATGGTCTATAACCAGCGCATTGAGGCCGGCGGCTCCAACGTCACCATCCCCGGCTCCTACCTGAGCGGCGGCAAGTACTCCGTGGAAGTCAATTTGCTGAACCTGCGCGGCAAGTGCACCGGCAAGGCCCGCCTGGCACTGAACCCGCAGATCCTCCCCCCGGGCATCACCAACTTCACCATGCCCAGCACCCTCTCCAGCGGCAACGGCGCCGTCTGCTCCGGCACGCTGACCATGCGCACCTGCGGCGTCCTGCTCGTGAACGTGCGCGACAGCTCCGGCGCGCTGGTGCGCTCGCTGTATAAATCCGTGTACTCCTACGCCGGCAACATCACCGTCTCCTGGGACGGCCGCCGCACGAACTACTCCCTCGCGCCCTCCGGCGAGTACACCATCAGCGCCTCCTATGTGGACGACCGCGGCGTCTCTTCCAACGTCGCCTCCCAGAAGGTGACGGTGACCAAGGTCGCGGAGGAGAAATCCTACGGCAAGGTGTACGTGGGCATCGGTGAATACAACACCCGCATCCGCGTCTACGACCAGCCCCACGGCGGCCAGAAGGGTTCCACCTACGCCAACTCCGGCGTCATCAAGATCCTCAAGGACGACGGCGGCGAGTACGTGTACGCCGAGGTCTCCGTCATGAACGGAAAGCCCATCGTCGGCTACGTGCTCCGCTCCCAGATCCAGGAGGTCACCATCTACTCCCCCTACCGCATCGAGGTCAGCATCTCCCGCACCGGCGGCGACCGCCAGAGCTTCAAGCTTTATAAAGACGGCAAGCTCATCGATTGGTTCCACGTCTCCACCGGCGCTGTGGACAAGACCACGCCCACCGGCACCTACCTGATCATGGACCGCATGCCCTACTTCTATGCCGGCGGCATGCGCTGCGAGCACGCCCTGCGCGTGGTCGGCGGCGTGTGCATCCACCGCGTGCCCGAGTGGAAGAACAGCTACGACACCACCTCCCGCATGCTCGGTTCGCCCGCCTCCCACGGCTGCATCCGCGTGCCGGTGAACAAGTCCGAATGGCTGTACAAGAACATCCCGGACACCACGCCGGTGTACATTTACTACGGCTGATGCCCATGATCGACAGCGAACTTCAGCGCCTCCTTCTGGATGGCAGCGAACGCATGGGCCGCGCCCTCTCCCCGGAGGCGGCGGAACAGCTCTGCGCCTTCCACGCGCTCCTTGGCGAGGCCAACGCGGTCATGAACCTCACCCGCGTGCCGGACGACCCCGCCGAGGCCGCGGACCGCAATTATCTTGATTCCCTCGCGCCCTGGCTGCTCACCCCCTGGATGGACGGCGCCGCCTCCCTCCTGGACGTGGGCGCTGGCGCGGGCTTCCCCGGCATCCCCCTGGCGATCGCGCTGCCGGGCACGCGCGTGGTGCTGCTGGATTCCCTGCGCAAGCGCGTGGATTTCCTCAATTCCGTGATCGAAAAGCTCGCCCTGAACGCCGAAGCGGTCCATTTCCGCGCCGAGGAAGCCGCGCACCGGCCTGATCTGCGCGAGCGGTTCGATCTCGCCACGGCCCGCGCCGTCGCCCCGCTGCCCGTGCTCGCCGAGCTGACTCTGCCCTTCCTGCGCGTGGGCGGCGCGCTCGTCGCGTATCATGGTCCCAAGGCCGACGAGGAACTGCCCCAGTGCGCCAAGGCCCTGCGCGTTCTCGGCGGCAGCCGGCCGGAGCAGGTCCGCGCCGCCATCCCCGGGCGCGATTGGGATCACCGCCTCGTGCGCGTGCCCAAGACTCGCCCCACCCCGCCCGCATATCCCCGCCGTCCCGGCGAGCCTTCGCGCAAACCGCTCGTGTAGACCCCGCACTCCCGCCAGGAGGTTCCGCCTCCGGGACCTCTCGCAGGGACTCCGCCCCTGCGCTCCGCCAGTGGGAATGATTCCCCCTGGACCCCTCGATTGGGGGATTTCACAAACAGAAAGCTCCGGTATCCTGTCGCAAGGGTACCGGAGCCTTTTTCTTTTCGAGAGAACAGATTAGTCTATTCTTACAGACAATCCCCCAAGATGGGATTCTTATGGGGCCCTGGACCCTTAAGCGGGATGCGGGGCAGAGCCCCGCCGTGACCCAAACAGGGCGGGGCCCCTGGCGTCTCCCCCTGGCGCGTCACCTACTCATCGAGGATATCCACGTTCTCGCGGCCGAAGATCTCGCGGGCGTGGAGGATGGTCTGGGTGCGCTCGGGATCGGCTGCGCGGTCGGCGGCGGGGCCGGGGCCCGCGCCCTGCATGCGCAGGATCACGGCCAGGTCCTGCCCGAACGCCTTGCCTGCGGCGGCGGCGATGGCGCCCTTTTTGGCGTCGTTGTCCAGGATTTTCAGGAACATGGCGTCGTTCTTTGCGAACTCCAGCACCAGCGCTCCGCCTTCGACGCCGCGATAGACGGCCTTCGTCAGAGGCATCTGCAAGGCGCGATTCTCCTGCCCGAGGGCTGCCAGGGCGGCTTCCCACTTGTCCTGTCCCTCCGCGGCGGCCTTGGGCGGCTCGGCCTTTTTGCGCGGCGCGGACTTTTCGGCGGCTGGTTCCTCCGGAGCGGCGGGCGGCGGGGCGTCCGGCCCGAGATCGAAGGGCGGGACGTCCTCTGGCGGCGGCGCGGCCTCGGAGGAGGTGGGCATGGCGACGCGAATCCCGTTTTTCACCTGCTGCTCCAGGCGCGCGACGCGCTCGGCCAGGGCGTTCAGCTGCAGCTCCTGCTCCGGGCGGCAGGCCAGGAAGGCGCACAGCTCCAGGGCGGTGCGCGGCTGCGAGGCCCATTTCATATCGCCCTCGCAGCGCATGAAGGAATCCATCATGCGGGTGAGCTTCTCCCCCGCGGCCCGCTTGCTCTGCTCGCGGTAGCGCGCGGCGTCCTCGGGCGTGCATTCGAGCAGCTCGGCGACTGCCGACGCGCCCTCCTTCTCCAAGGCCTGGGCGACGAGCAGGGCGCGCATGTGGCCCGTGACTTCCCGCGCCAGGGCCTGCGGATCGCGCCCGTCGCGCATGGCCTCGTCGATGCAGCGCAGGGCCCCGGCCGCGTCGTCGGAGAGGAGTTTGTCCGCGAAATCGAAGAGAAAGCCGCGCCCGGTGGTGCCCAGCGCCTCGCGCACGGCGGCGGCGGTGACCCGGTCCGCCCCGTAGGAGAGGCACAGGTCGAGGATGGAGAGGGCGTCGCGCATGCAGCCCTCGGCCGCGCGGGCGATCTCGGCGAGGGCCTCGTCCTCCGCCTCGGCCCCGACCCCGGCGAGCACCTTGCGCAGCTGGGCGATGATCACCGGCGCGCTGTAGCGCTTGACGTCGAAGCGCTGGCAGCGGGAAAGGATCGTCGCGGGCAGGCGGTTGGGCTCGGTGGTGGCCAGGAGGAACACGGCGTGCTCCGGAGGCTCCTCCAGCGTCTTGAGCAGGGCGTTGAAGGCGCCGGTGGAGA
>CACZOT010000004.1 GCA_902782795.1 uncultured Eubacteriales bacterium
CAGGCGCAGACCTACGATATCACCGATCTTCTCCGCCAAGGCGACAACGAGATTACCGCGCGCCTCGGCCAGGGCTGGTACATGGGCCGCCTGGGCTGGGGGAACAGCGAGAACACCCACGATCTCTTCGGAGACACCATGCAGCTCCTCCTCGAGGGCCGCATCCTTCTGGAGGACGGCGGCGAGACGCTGATCGCCACCGGCGACGGCGAATGGCTCTGCAAGCGCAGCCAGACCCAGGCATCGTCCATCTACGACGGCGAGCATATCGACGCCACCCTGGACGGCGGCGAGTGGGAGAAGGCCGTGCCCGCCCAGGCGCCGCAGGCTCCGGTCGTGGACAGGCTCAGCCCGCCCGTGCGCGTCGTGGAGCGGCTGGCCGGCGCCAAGCTCCTGCTCACGCCCAAGGGCGAGCGCGTGCTCGACTTTGGTCAGGTGATGACAGGCTGGGTGGAGTTCCTCTGCGACGCTCCGCGCGGCGCGAAGATCTTCCTCCAGTATGGCGAGCTCCTCCAGGACGGCTGTTTTTACCGTGAGAACCTGCGCACGGCAAAGGCCGAGTTCAGCTACGTTTCCTCGGGCGAGAAGCGCGTCGTGCGGCCGAGCTTCACCTTCTACGGCTTCCGGTATGTGAAGGTCGAGGGCCTGGAATACGTGAACCCGCGCGCCTTCACAGCCTGCGTCATCCACAGCGATCTGCCTCTTACTGGCCGCCTGGAGACCGGTAACGCCAAGCTGGACCGCCTCATCGAGAACGCCCTCTGGAGCCAGCGGGGCAACTTCCTGGACGTGCCCACCGATTGCCCGCAGCGCGACGAGCGCATGGGCTGGACGGGCGACGCCCAGGTCTTCGCGCCCACGGCCTGCTACAATATGTATACCCCCGCCTTCTACCGCAAGTACCTGTTCGATATGCTCTGCGAGCAGAAGGAGCTGGGCGGCTCGGTGCCCTTTGTGGTGCCGGACGTGCTCAACATCCTCCACAAGCGCGCGGACGGCTTCTTCGGCGGCCAGTCCGGCTCCTGCGCCTGGGGCGACGCCGCGGCGGTCATCCCCTGGACGGTCTACCGCTTCTACGGGGACAAGAGCCTCCTGGAGGAGGAGTACCCCAACATGACCCTTTGGGCCGAGTGGATCCACGCCCAGGACGAGGGCGATTTCCTCTGGCGCAAGGGTTTCCACTTCGCGGACTGGCTCGCCCTGGACAACCCGGATAAATCCTCTCCGATGGGCGGAACCGACAGCTACTATATCGCTTCCACCTATTACTACTATTCCACGCTCCTGTGCGCCAAGGCCGCGGCCGCGCTGGGCAAGGCCGAGGACGAGAAGAAATATGCCGACCGCGCCGAGGCCATCCGGCAGGCCATCCGCGCCGAATACTTCACGCCGACCGGGCGCATCGCCGTGCCCACGCAGACGGCCATGGTCCTGGCCATCTACTTCGATTTCGTCGCCCCGGAGCACTTCGAGCGCCTGGCGAAGGACCTGCGCGCCAAACTCATCGCCAACAGGGTCCATCTGGATACGGGCTTCGTCGGCACCTACTTCCTCCTGCCCGCCCTTACCAAGGCCGGCATGAACGATCTGGCCGTGCAGCTCCTGCTCAACGAGGATTTCCCCAGCTGGCTCTACGAGGTCAACATGGGCGCGACCACCATCTGGGAGCGGTGGAACAGCGTCCTGCCAGACGGCCACGTCTCCGATACGGGCATGAACAGCATGAACCATTACGCCTATGGCAGCGTCGTGGAATGGATCTACGCGACCATGTGCGGCCTGCGCCCGGTCGAGGACGCGCCCGGCTTCGCCCGCGCCGTCATCGAGCCGCATACCGATCCGCGCCTCTCCGGCATGCGCTGCGAGTATCTCTCCGCCATGGGTCGCTGGCGCGCGGGCTGGGAGAAGCGCGGCGGCAAGATCTATTACCACGTCGAAGTGCCCTTCGGCGCGGAGGCGGAATTCATCCCCGAGGACAGGAAGGCCCCGCTCACCGTCAACGGCAGGAAGACCAAGGGCGCGCAGAAGCTCGCCGCGGGCGTGTACGATATCCGCTGCAGCGAGAAGGACGTGCGCACGGAATACTATCAGCCGGACGAGAAGGAGGCCTGGCACTGATGGAGTTCGATATGAAGGACCTGCGCGCCAAAATGTACCGCCGCCTGAACCGCTGCGCCCAGAAGGGGAAGGTGGTCCTGGCGGGGTCGTCCCTGTGCGAGCAGTTTCCCGTCAACGAGCTGCTCATGGATCGGGGCGAGGCCGCCGTGGTCTATAACCGCGGCATCAGCGGCGATACCATCGGCGGATACCGCGGCCGGCTCGAGGACTGCGTGTACGCCCTGGAGCCGGGCAAGGTCTTCATCAATATCGGCACGAACGATATGAACGGCGAGGCCTTCGACGAGGCCGCCTTCGTGGCATCCTACCGCGCGCTGCTCGAGGAGATGCGCGCCAGGCTTTCCAAGGCCCGGATCTACGTGCTCTCCTATTACCCCGTTTGCGGGAAACTCGCCGCCCGGGCGGAGTGGTCCCGCGGGCGCTCCAACGAGCGCGTGCGGAGCGCTAACCGGGCCGTGGAGCGCATGGCGGGGGAGATGGGCCTTACATGGATCGACCTTGGCGGCCTCCTCGAAGACGAGGCAGGCGAGCTGCGCGAGGAATACACCATGGACGGCATCCACCTCTTTGCCGACGCTTACGCCCTCGTGCTGGACAGGCTTCTGCCTTACATCAAGGAATAACGCGGCGAAGAGCCGCCAAAGAAACGGGCTTTCCGGATCCCTCAAGCGGATCCGGAAGCCCGTTTTCTTCACGGGAGAAAAGCGGCGACCCGTTCATGGGACTGCCGGGGGCGGTATTGAGGCGAATTAACCGACGTTTCGAGCACAAACTCTTGCCATATTTCCGCCAATGTGTATACTGGTATGCGAACCAAACGGCGGCCGTCCCGACGGCGGCTCGCGACAAAATAGCAAGGAGGACGCATCGGCATGAGTCTGTCGGTCAAAAACCTTACGAAATCCTATGGGAACAAGGTGGTCGTGGACCATCTGTCCTTCGAGATGCCCGGCCCGGGCGTCTACGCGCTCCTGGGCACCAACGGCGCGGGCAAGACGACCTCCATCCGTATGATGCTGAACATGCTCTCGCGCGACGAGGGCGAGGTGCTCTGGAACGGCAAGCCTCTCTCGGTCGATACCTGCAACGTGGGCTACCTCGCGGAGGAGCGCGGCCTCTATCCGAAATACCAGCTGCTCGATCAGCTCATGTACTTTGCGCGCCTGCGCGGCGTCTCTACGGAGGAAGCGAAAAAACGCATCCGCTACTGGTCCGGCCGCCTCCACGCGGACGAGTATCTCTACCCGCCGAAGAAGACGCGCAACCGCGCCCGCAAGGTGGCCCTGGGCGGCCCTGAGTCCACCGTGACCGTCACCGGCCCCTCCATGAAGGCGGACCAGCTCTCCAAGGGCAACCAGCAGAAGATCCAGCTCATGGCGGCGCTCATTTCCGATCCGGAGCTGATCATCCTGGACGAGCCCCTCTCCGGCCTGGACCCGGTGAACACGGATCTGTTCAAATCCATCATCCGCGAGGAGATCGAGGCGGGTAAGACGCTCATCATGTCCAGCCACCAGATGGCGACCGTAGAGGAATTCTGCACGGACATCACCATCATGGACCGCTCCAAGACCGTCCTGCAGGGCAATCTCAACGATATCAAGCGAGGCTACGGGCGCGTGAACCTGCTGCTCAAGACCGAAGGAGACGCCAGTCGGGCCATCGCCCGCGCGGGCGCGCAGATCGTCACCGAGAAGGAGCAGGAGTACACCGTCAAGGTCTCCGGCGACGAGCAGGCCAACCGCCTCCTCGCCGGGCTCGTGGAGGACGGCGTGCGCGTGGTCACGTTCGATCTGCGCGAGCCGTCGCTGCACGAGATCTTCGTGGAAAAGGTGGGGCATATCGATGCGTAAGGGAGAATTCGCCGGGACGGGGGAGGTCTTCTCCTTCACGCTCCGGCAATATCTGAAGAGCAAGAGCACCATCGCCGCGATGGTGGTCATGCTCGTGGTATCCGTCGTTTCGCTGTTCATCGCCGGCGCGAGCATGTCCAAGGGCGTGATCGACCGCACGGCCGTGGAGCGCATCGTCATCCTCGACGAGACGGGCTCCGGCGCCACCGCCGAGGCCGTGCGCGCCAACCAGCCCCTCTTCGGGAAAGTGGAGATCTCCTTCGACGTAGACGATCAGGGCGGCGCGCATACCGCCGTCGTCATCATCTCCCGGGAGGATATGGCCCTCTCCGTCACCGCGGCCAACGGCCCGGAGGGAGAACTGGAGCGTTATGATCTTTCCCTGGCGGCGCAGGCCGTGGAAGCGGCTGTGCAGGAGGCGCGCATCGCCTCCCTGGGCCTGGACGAGGAGCAACTCCAGCGCTTCACGAACGCCGTCCCCG
>CACZOT010000005.1 GCA_902782795.1 uncultured Eubacteriales bacterium
ACGTCGGCGAAGGCGCGGCGGGCGCGCTCGTGCCCGTGGACGAAGCGCCCGTGCCGGTGTTGGATGTGCCGGTGGCGGAGCCGGTCGAGCCGGTGCCCGTACCGGTGGAGCCGGCGGAGGTATTATAGGTAGCGCTGGGCGCGACGGTGCTCGTGCCGCTGGCGACCTGCTGCGGAGCGAAGGTCACGACGGCGGTGGGAGCGCTGGTCGGGTTGGCGACGATGGTGCCGGGGTTCTTGGAATCCTGGCCCGCGCCGCGCGAGAAGAGCAAAATCAGCGCGATGACGAACCAGGCAGCGGACGCGGCAGTGAGGCCGGCGCGCACGGGCGTCTCGAACTGGCGGCGCTTCCACAGGAGGTAAATGCCCAGCGGCGGCAGCAGCACCAGCAGCAGCCACCCCAGCCACTCCTTGCCCTCGAAGAAGCCGACGAGGCCGCCCTGCGGCTCCTCCTCTTCCTCGGGGTATTCCCCGTAGCCGTCGTCGTAGCCGTCCTGGGCGTAGCCGTCGTCATAGCCATCCTGGGCATAGCCGCCCTGGCTATAGCCGTCCTGGCCGTAGCCGTCGTCGTAGCCTTCCTGATAGCTCCCGTCGTCGTAGGCCTGGTCGTCATACTCGTCCTCGGCCTTCTTGCGGAAGCGATCGAACGCGAAGCGGTGGATCTCTCCGTCGCCCCACTTGTACGCGATGCCGCGCTTACTGATATTGTATTTCAACTTGCCAAGCTGTCTGGTTGCCATGGGTGCTTCCTCTCCGTTTCCGCTTTTGCAGACGCTTATGGGCCTCGCGCCCATAGAGACAATTCTACAACCTAAGGATACAACAAACGCGGTCTTCCGTCAACACTTTTCAGACGCGCGGGAGGGCCTTCCGGTTGCGCGCTCCTGAGAAAATGTTACAAAAAAATCACAGGCAGACCCCGTATTTTGGGGCTGGATCCCCACACATCCGCAATATAGCCGACATATATTGGATGCGGCTGGGCCGGTTCCCGTTGGCAAAGGAAATTGTAAAAAAACTGCAAACTCTTGTCGGGATTGGACGACGGCGCGTCCAAGGGAGGAGGAATGGTAAAATATCCGCCCCGGGCCGCGCCGCTATGGCGTGGGGAGAGAAATTGTGTTATACTGGTTAAACCATACTGGAGGTGTGTGCACTTGCAGGACCAGCCCAAGAAACCCAGCGCCGGTGGGGCCGCCCCGACGGGCCGGAAGGCGTATACGCCCGATCAGCGCGACAAATACCGCGCGTATTATGAAAGCAGACAGCGGCTCGAGAACGCCGCTTCTGGGGCGGGCGCGGGGACGCAGCGCCGGAGCGCCGCCGCCCCTTCCCAGAGCGCGGCCCGGAGGCCCGCTGCGGCTTCATCGCAGAATCCGACGCGACAGAGCGCCTCTGCGCAGAACACCGCCCGGCGAACGGTTCCTTCGCAAAATCCGGCCGCGCGGACCGCTTCTTCGCAGAACACGGCCCGGAGGGCAGCTTCTCCCCAGAATTCGTCAGCCCGCGCCGCTTCTTCGCAGAGTGCGCGCAGGACCGCGGCGGCCCCGGCCTCTTCCCAGAGGGCGTCGTCCGCACGCCGCCCCGAGGCTTCCCAGACGGCCGCCCGCCGTCCGGCCGCAGGCGCTGCCCGGAGCCGGAGCCAGACCCGCCGCCCGGCGGCGGGGCGCTCCTCCTCGGGCGGTTCCTTCATGGACAACGGCACACTGCGCATGCTGGGCGTGGCCGCTCTGGCGGTGCTGCTGATGTTCGGCCTGATCAAGCTGATCGGCTCGCGCCGAAGCCAGAACACGGACTACGTCCCGCCCATGAAGACCGAGGATTACCTGGCCATGCTCGCCGCGTCGGCCCAGCCGGACGCCACGGCTGAGCCCGCCTTTCCGGACGTGACGGACGAGCCCGCGCTGCCGGATGGGGGCCAGGACGCCCTTCCCGACGGGGCCGACGCCACCGAGCCTCCCACGGAGTTCTCCGACGAGCCCACCGCCGAGCCGGAGAGCGAATCCGGACCGGACGAAGGCTTCTTCCCCAGCGCCTCCGAGGAGGAGAGCGCGCCCGTTCCCACCGCCGCGCCCGTCTCCACGGACGGCCTGCGCACTGCGCGGCTGCGCTTCGCGGGGGACGTGGTCGTGGACAAGGAGATGCTCACCACCGCTTACAACAGCAAGACCCAGAAGTACTCCTTCAAGAACTTCTTCGGCCTGGCGCGGGACCTCCTCTCCAACGCGGATCTGACCGCCATCAACGTGGACGGTTCCATGGGCGGCGAAAAGTACTATAAGTACGGCTACTCCGGCTATCCGCAGTTCAACACCCCGCCCACCCTCATGTACGCGCTGCAGGACGCCGGCGTGGACATGCTCACCCTGGCCAACAACCACTGCCTGGACGGATGGTGGGAGGGCTTCAAGCAGCAGATCAACAACGCCGATTACGTGGGCCTTCTCCACATCGGCGGCTTCCGCACGAAGGAGGAGCACGACACCCCGGAGATCTTCGAGATCAACGGCATCAAGGTCGGCTTCCTCAACTACACCCAGTCCTTCAACTCCATGGATTCACGCGGTGTGGACAAGGCCGCCCTCCAGTACGGCGTGCGCTCCACCAAAGGCGCGGACTACGCGGGCGATATCAAGAAGGTGCGCGCCGCGGGGGCCGAGGTCGTGGTGGTGGTGATGCACTGGGGCAAGGAGTACCTCCTCAGCCCGGACGACAACCAGAAGGCCATGGCCAAGGAGATCGTTGCCGCTGGCGCGGACGTGATCGTGGGCGGTCACCCGCATACGGCCCAGGTCGGCGGCTGGATGAGCGCCACCACCTCCACGGGCGAGACGCACAACTGCCTGATCATCTATTCCCTGGGCAATTTCCTCACCGAGCACAGGAACGTCGCCGGCGCCCTGCGCACGGACTGGGGCGTGGTCTTCGAGTTCACCCTCCAGGAGAACCCGGCCACCGGCAAGATCGACGTCGTCGCGCCGAAGTACCTGCCCGTGGGCGTGTGGCGCATCGGCTCGCCCGGCGCGTACGATTGGCGCGTGGTGAGCGTGGACGCCACCGTCGCCAACCGCCCCGCCGGCATGTCGGATTCCGCCTACGAGCGCTTCCTCGCCATCAGCGAGGAGGCCTCCTCGACCTACGCCAAGAGCGGATTCGAGCGCATCGCCTACTGAGGCATGCGTCCCTCGCCCCCCGCATACGCTCGGAACCAGGCGGCCCGATCGCCTGCCGGGCGCGTGAAGGGGGCGTTTTCATGAGGATGGAGCGTATCGCCGAAGAAGAGGGGCCGGAGCGCTTCGCCGCGCGGCTGGGAGCGCCTCTGTGCGCCGTCCTGCGCGCCAACCGCCGGACCAATCCCGCCTGGCTCGCGCCGGGTCAGGCGGCGCGCGTCCCGGAGCCCGGCTTCTGCGCGCGCGAAGCCTTTCCCTGCCCGGCGCGCCTGTTCGA
>CACZOT010000006.1 GCA_902782795.1 uncultured Eubacteriales bacterium
TACTTCCCCAAGGTCGGCGCGCGCGTCATGAGCCTGCAGGAGCCCACCCGCAAGATGAGCAAATCCGACCCGGAGGAGACCTACATCGCCATGCTGGACGATCCGGACACCATCCGCCGCAAGCTGCGCCGCGCCGTCACGGATTCCGAGACGTGCGTCCGCTACGACCCGGAAAACAAGCCCGGCGTCTCCAACCTCATGTCCATCCTCTCCGCCCTCTCCGGCATGAGCATGGACGCCATCGAGAAGGAGTACGGCTCCAGCGGCTACGGCCGCTTCAAGGACGCCGTGGCGGACTGCGTCGTCGAGACGCTCCGGCCCATCCAGGAGCGCTACGAGAAGATCCTCGCCGACAAGGCCTATCTCCAGGAAGTCATGACCCAGAGCGCCGAAAAGGCCGGCTACCTCGCCTCCCGCACCCTGCTCAAGGTGCGCAGGAAGGTGGGCCTGGCCCCGCTCAAGCTCTAAGACAGGGAAGGGGAGAACCCCATGGATAACGCCCGGTTCCTGGAAGAGACCCTGCGCCGCCTGGACGAGGCGGGCGAGTCCGCCATCCGTTCGGCGCGCACGGGCGCGCCGCCCCGGCGCACGCGCGCCATCGCTCTGCTCAAGGATATCATGGCCCTGCTCTTCCCGGGGTATTTCCCTCTGCAGGAGCCCGGCGACGTGGCCCTGCCGCCCCTGGCGCGCATCAGCCGCGTGCGCGAGGGTCTGCGCGAGCAGATCGAGGCCGCTTTCTCCTACGATTGCTGCGGCCGCCAGGGCGACGGCGAGCGCCTCGCCGACGCCTTCATCGAGCGCCTGCCGCGCGTCAAGGAGCTCCTATATACCGATATCGAGGCCCTCTACGAGGGCGACCCCGCGGCCCGCTGCCGCGAGGAGGTGCTCATCTGCTATCCCGGCTTCTACGCCGTGGCCATCTACCGCCTCGCCCACGTGCTCTACGAGATGGACGTGCCGTTCCTGCCGCGCATCCTCACCGAGTACGCCCACGAGAAGACCGGCATCGATATCCACGCGGGCGCCAGGATCGGCGAATACTTCTTCATCGACCACGGCACCGGCATCGTCATCGGCGAGACGACCACCATCGGCGACCGCGTCAAGCTCTATCAGGGCGTGACGCTCGGCGCGAAATCCTTCGAGCTGGACGAGCACGGCAACCCCGTCAAGGGCATCAAGCGCCATCCGGATATCGGCAACCGCGTGGTCATCTACGCCAACGCCACCATCCTCGGCGGCACCACGAAGATCGGCGACGACTGCGTGATCGGCGGCAACGTCTGGCTCACTTCCTCCGTGCCCGCCGGGCAGACGGTCTATTTCAGCCCGCAGAATTCCATGCCCGAGAAGTGATCGGCCCTCCCGGGCGACACTTCGGCGCCCGCAGAGGGGTTTGCGGGCGCTTTTTCTTGCGCAAGAGGCGCGATTCGGGTACAATATACACCGTAAAGAGATCGGGAGGAGCCCCTTCCTCCCGGCTTGCCCAACTGAACAGTGAGGAAGCGATGCGTATGAAAAAAAGGATCCGCTCCGCGTGGCCTATCTACGTGGCCGCCGGTCTTTTCGCGGTGGGCGGGCTCATCCGGCCCATGTACACCCTGGGAGCGTTCCTGCTGGCGATCGTCCTGTGCGCCGCGGGGTATATCCTCTCGGAGAAGTTCCTCTTCAAGGGACGGGAGATCGACGTGGAGACCAAGGCCCGCACGGGCGACAGGGAGATCGACCGCCAGGTGCAGGAGGGCCGCGCTCAGCTCAAGCAGCTGCGCGAGGTCCAGACGGGCATCCCCGGCATCGACGACGCCCTGAAGCGCATGTACGACAGCGGCATGAAGATCTTCGAGACCGTCGCCCTCAAGCCCGGGAAGGCCCAGCAGGTGCGCCGCTTCATGAATTATTACCTGCCCACCTCCGCCAAGCTCATGGAGCATTACCGCACCCTCGCCGCCGTGGGCGGCCAGGGCGAGCATGTCACCAAGGCCCTGCGCGACGTGGAGAGCAACATGTCCATGATCGCCGACGCCTTCGAAAAGCAGCTGGACAACCTCTACCGCGCCGAGGCGATGGACATCTCCAGCGATATCGATGTCATGGAAACCATGATCGCCGGGGACGGCCTCACCGACGCCGGCATCAAGAAGATCTTAAAGGAGGACGCCAACAATGTCTGATGAAATCAAGCTCACGCTAAACCCCTCCATTCCCGAAGAGAGCGAAGTCAAAGAGGCCCTGGCCGCCAAAACGCAGGAGGTCGCCGCGCCCGAGGCGCCCGTGTTCACCCCTGAGGAGCAGGCCATGATCGCCGAGTTCTCCAAGAAGATCGACGTGACCGATACCTCCCTCGTCTTCTCCTACGGCGCGGAGGCGCAGAAGAATATCGCCAATTTCTCCGATACCGCCCTGGGCAACGTGCAGACGCAGGACCTGGGCGAGGTCGGCGCCATGATGACCGGCCTCGTCGCCGAGCTCAAGGGCTTCTCCATCGACGAGGACGAAAAGAAGGGCTTCCTCGGCCTGTTCAAGCGCGGCGGCAACAAGCTCGCCCAGCTCCAGGCCCGCTACGACCAGGCGGAAAACAACGTCAGCAAGATCGTCACCGCCCTGGAGAGCCACCAGGTGACGCTCCTCAAGGATATCTCCACCCTGGACATGCTCTACGACGAGAACCTCAAGTACTTCAAGGA
>CACZOT010000007.1 GCA_902782795.1 uncultured Eubacteriales bacterium
ATGATTTTTGATCGCTATGGATATGTCCTGATCCCCGCCCTGTCCGGGGATATCGAGGCGGACGCGCGGGCCTTTCTGCTCGCCAACGGCCGTCCGCGCACCTGCGCGCATGTCTTCGCCGTGGCCGACCAGAGCGAGGCCCTGGCGCGCCGCTGGGACCTGGACGAGGCAAAGTGCCGGGCCGCCGCGGCGCTGCACGATATCAGCGCTCCTTTGCGCCCCGCGGATATGCTCGATTACGCTGTGCGCAGCGGCTTTCCGCTCTGCGAGGCGGAGCGCGCGCATCCCTTTTTGCTGCACCAGCGCCTTTCGCGCGTCATCGCGGAGGAGGTCTTCGCCGTGCGCGACGAGGAGATTCTCTCCCCCATCGCCTGTCACACCACGCTGCGCCCGGAGGCGTCGCCCGGCGATATGCTCCTCTTCCTCGCCGACAAACTGGCCTGGGATCAGGAGGGAGAGCCGCCGTACCTCGCTTCCGTCCTCGAGGCGCTGGAGCGTTCGCTGCCCCGGGCCTGCCTCGCCTACATGCGCTATATGGAGCAAAGCGGCCGCCTGCTCTGCCCGCACGCGGATTGGACGGCGGCGCGGGCCTGGCTGGACGGCCTTGCCTGATTTGGAAGAAAGCACGGAACGCCAGGGGGAAACATCCCCTGGCGTTCCGCTCTTATCCCGTTCGTTCTCTGTTTTTACTCCCTCCGCAGGGTCCAGGCCTGCAGGCGCAGGCGGTCGGAAAGGTAGCGATCCTCGAACTGCGGCGTATGCACCCAGCTTCCCGCGATGCGGAAGTGTTCCAGCTGGGGCAGGGCGCGCAGGCTGTTCATCTGCGCGCGGGGCTCAATGGCGATCTCCTCGGCCCCGGTGACGAGCGCGTCCAGCCCGGCCATGAGGAAATCCGCCGGGCCGATCTTTTGCCCGCCCACGTCGATCCTCGCGGGCAGGAACCCGGAGCAATCCAGCGCGGCGGCCGCCCTGCGCAGGTCTTCCGCGCGCACGGTCGTCCCTTCGGCCACGCCGCGCGGCGTCTCCAGGAAGCCCCGCACGCGCCCGGGCGTAAACTCCGTTTCGCCGCGCAGGAAGGCCGTCACGGCCTGGAAGACGTCGGCCAGGCACAGGGAAGGCTCGTCGATCGGCGCGAATTCCCTCCGCAGCTTTTCCCGGACGGCAGCGAGATCGCTCCCGCGCAAGGTGACGCGCGGCTTGACCGCGGCGACGAGCTCCGGCACGGTGGTGAGGCGGAAGCGCCCGTCCGCCTTGACGCGCCGCACGAAGGCGCGGATGCGCCGATAGTATTCCTCGGTCTCCTCCGCTCTCCGCGGCGTGCATTCCTTCCACTGGCCGAACGGCGCGAGGTTGCCGCCCTGGTAATTGACGCCGTCCCAGAATTCATGGAACACGGCCTTGTTGGGGTGGCAATACACGATGGCGCGGTCACGCCGGGCGAGGGCGTCCAGCGCGGAATCGATATCGCTGGTCTCCTCGCCGGGGAGGAGCTCCTCGAAGGTGAAGACGTACTCGGTATGCCTGGCGCCGCAGTACCACAGGTCGCTGCCCTTCTCGTCGCAGGCCACGGTGTCGCAGTAGAAGGGGATGCCCATATCCGCGTAGACGTACATGGCCACGTAACTTTTGCAGTTGCCCGGCGGGGTGGCGAAGGCGACGCGGTCCACGCCCGTGGCGGCGCGGATCATGCCGATGCCCTCCGCCTCCTGGGCGAGCACGCGGCGGTAGGCCTCGTTGAAATCCTCGATATCGCTGATCTCGCAGAGATCCGGATGGAGGCTGTGGTAGAGGGTATGCGTGCCGACGATATGATACCGCAGGGCTTCGAGCACGTCCGCACGCCGCCAGGCCACCAGCTGCCGCGCCACATAGCCCACCAGGGCGATGTGCACCTGTACGCCCTCCTCGCGGAAGATCTCCATGAGGTCCCGCGCAGCGTCGCAGGAGCGCGGCGCGGTGTAATCCTCCGTATCGAAAAAGAACAGGAGCTCCGTGGGCCGTTTCATCGTAAGGCGCCTCCCCTACACGAGGTTTTTCCGGTTGTACACGATCACCGCCGCCAGGAGCGAGCCCGCGGAGATCAGGCAGGCCGTGGCGACGCGCCGGGCGATCCGCGCCGTTCCCCGCAGGAAGGCGCGCGCGTCGCACAGCGAGAAGAGCGACCAGCGGCGCAGGAATTCCGTCTTCTCCCCCAGCTGGCCCACCAGGGAGAGCGCGTAGGCCACCGCGACGAGTGCCAGAGCCAGGCCGGTCGCGGCGCGCGTGCGCTTCTGCGTGGCGGAAATGGCCACGGCCAGGG
>CACZOT010000008.1 GCA_902782795.1 uncultured Eubacteriales bacterium
CGACGCCCGCGCCGGAGGAGACGCCCGCGCCCACCCCATCGCCGGACCGCCGCGCGCGAGACGGCGCCCTGCCGTATCCCGACAAGGAAAAGGTGGCGCTGGACGAGGCGCGGATTCTGCCCGAGCTTCGGGAGATCTGGGAGCTGAACCACGACCTGGCCGGGTGGCTCTGCATCCCCGGGACGAACGTCGATTATCCCGTTGTGCAGAGCGCGGACAGCGAGTTCTACCTGCATCACGACTTCTACGGCGAGAAGAACAGCAACGGCCAGATCATCCTGGATCCGAACTGCGATCTCTACACGCCCAGCTACAACCTCGTCATCAGCGGGCATCGCATGGACAGCGGCGCGATGTTCGGGTATCTGCCGCGCTACTTCGAGAAGGAGCGCTCCTGGCGCGATCACAAGATCGTCGAGTTCGATACGCTCATGGAGCGCAAGCGGTACGTGGTCTTCGCGGCCTTCTATTCCGCCGATTGGGACGAGAACGAGGAAGGCTTCCGCTATAACGCGGATATCCAGTACCGCCTGGAGACCGAGCACTGGCTGGAGGAGATCCGCGCAAACCAGCTCTACGACACGGGCATCGACGCAGAATTCGGCGACGAGTTTATCACCCTGACGACCTGCAGCCGCGCGCACCACAGGGAAGGCCGGTTCGTGGTGGTGTGCAGGAGGATCCGGGAAGGAGAGGAATTCTGATGAGGAAGATCTTTGCGCTGACGATAGCCCTTCTGCTGTGCGCGAGCAGCGCCCTGGCCGCCGAGTGGGCGGAGGGCCGGAGCCCCGCGCGGCCTTACGCGGGCCTGGCGGAGGTGGACCTGAGCGAGAAGATGGGCTACATCGTGCTCTGGCCGAGCGCGAAGGTCCCCGCGGATCATTTCTGCGACACGCTGACCATCTACCTGCCGCGCGAGGACGTGGCCTTGGGAGCGGGCAAGCTCACTCTCATGAACGCGGAGGGCCCGGTTTCCCAGGTGGATTTCGCCGATCCGGCCGCGGTGACGCTCCGCCCGCTGGATGAGGAAGAGATGGACGCGCTCCTCTGGGGGAGCGGCGTCGCCATCGAAGTGCAGCTGCCCGTCTCGCTGAGCCTGCAGGGCGGCGAATATGTGGAAATGGACGAAGGCTGTTTCACCGCGGCGGACGGCAAGGTCCGCAGCGCCGCCATCGCCGACCGGTCGGGCGCCTGGAGGCCCACCGTCAGCGGAGAGTGGGGTCTGGGCTGCGTGCGCTATGACGAGGACGGCACGGTCCGCTTCGAGATCGCCCTGGGCGGAGAGGCGCAGACGGCGGTGGTGTACAGCGGCAACGGCTCCGTGGAAGTGGACGAGCCGGAGTATACCGAGAGCGCCGAAGTCGTGGCGCGCGTCGTCTCGGACGAAGTGGATTGGGGCGTCGTGTTCCTCGACGCCGCCGGGGAGATCCTCGGCAACTATTCCCTGCGGAAATAATCTGCCAGGGGACGCCCCGCCTTTGGGGAACATAACAGAACAGGGCTTCGGGATCTTTTCGATCAAGATTCCGAAGCCTTTTGCTTGGAATGAGCAGTTCTTCCGCAAGAACCGCTTCTGTTGTATGAAGCCCCATGAGGGAGATCCTTCAGGGAAGAAGTCCCCGAAAGGGGGCGGGGCGTGGTCCGGCGTCTTCCCGCCCCGCCGCCGTGCGCGGTTCCTCTTGACTAACCGCAGCGGCGGGGATATAGTGGAAGCTGTTCATCGCGAAAAGGAGGGGACCGGGCATGGAATGGACGGCGGCGTTCTTCATAAACAGCGTACTGCTGGGCGTCGGCCTGGCCATGGACGCCTTCTCCGTATCGCTCGCCAACGGCCTGAACGAACCGCGCATGGGCCGCGGCCGCATGGCCCTGATCGCCGGATGCTTCGCCTTCTTCCAATTCCTCATGCCCATGATCGGCTGGACGTGCGTGCGCGCGGTCGAGCAGGCCTTCGCCTCCTTCCGGAGGGCCATCCCCTGGATCGCCCTGGTGTTGCTGGGCGGCATCGGAGCCAAGATGCTCCTGGAAGGTGTCCGCGGCGGCGGGGGCGAGGAGGGATCGACCGCGCTTGGCCTGGGCGCTCTGCTGCTGCAGGGCGTGGCCACCTCGATCGACGCGCTTTCGGTGGGGTTCACCATCGCGGAGTACGGGCCGCTCATGGCCCTGACCGCGGCGCTGATCATCGCCGCGGTCACCTACGCCATCTGCCGAGTTGGGTTGGTGCTCGGCAAGCGCTTCGGTACCCGCCTGGCGGGAAAGGCTTCCATCCTCGGCGGATTGATCCTCATTGCCATCGGCATAGAAATTTTTCTGAAAAATATTTGAAGAGAAGACGCCCAGCTGTCATGGCGGGCGTCTTTCTTTTTTTTGCGACGAGCCACATGATAGACACATAACATTAACGTGTAGTTAACGATCTATGCGCAATGCGCGATTGGCAGACGATGGGCAATGGATGTATAATAAATAGTGCAATGGAAACCTGTGCCCGCACGGAGTTCGGGCGCACATTGGGAGCAGGAAAGGCCTGAAGAGCGTCTTTCGGACCGATAAATATGACGTAATGTGGAAAATTGGAATAAATTGCTACAAAAGTATTCCAATTTGAAGACAATCTGATATAATATTAGTGGATACAGTTTTTCTTCCCGCTTGGGAGAAAACGCTTCCGTATCCGATCCCACAACGATTTCGCGGCACTGCGCCGCGCCATACCGGCGCGAGGGGCGGCGGCCGCTAACGAAAACTCTGGAGGTCTGAAATCCATGAAGGAGAAACTGGCAAGGCTCCTCGCCGCGGCGCTGGCTTTTGTGATGCTGGCTGTGCCCGCCATTTCGGACAGCGCGGACCTGCCGGAGCCGGCCCAGACGGAAGAGATCGAAGCCCCCGCGACGCCCGTCGAGGAGGAAGCCGTCCCGGAAGCGGCTCCCGCTGAGGAGGAGAGCGCGTCCGAGACCGTGACCGCCGAAGTCGCGGAGCCGGTGGCGGAAGCCATGGAGCCGGTCGCCGAAGCAACGGAGCCGGCCGCTGAAGTCACGGAGCCGCCCGTCGAGGAACCCGCCGCCGAGCCCACGACCGAGCCGGAGCCGCAAGCGGAACCCGCCGTCACGGCGGAACCGGAGACCGAAAAGGAGACCCCGGTCGCTTCTGACAAAGAAGAGACCGAAGTCGCCAATGAATCCGAACAGGACAGCGTCTCTTCGGACGACCTTCTGGCCCGCCTCAAGACCGAGCGCCACAACGCCGACCTCATCTGGCTGATCGAACAGATGAACGCCGAGCGCGTGAAGATCGCCGTAAAGCACGGCAACGTGCGCACCAAGGCGGACGGCCTCGCGCCCATCATCGTCACCTACGATCTGGGCACCGAGCTGGAGATCATCGATATGACGAACGGCTGGGTGCATGTGCTCCTGCCTGAGCCGGTGCTCGCGAACGAGTATTTCACGGAAGGGTACGTCTACGTGCAGGATGTCGAGGGCGTCCCCGGGCCGGAAAAGCCCGCCGAGACGGAGCAGCCCGTTGAACCGGAGCTCCCGGTGGCACCTGAAGAACCTGCCGATGCGTCCGCGGCCGAGCCGCAGGAACCCGTGTCCAACCCCGTTGAACCCGCTGAGGAGTCCGCGGCCGAGCCGCAGGAGCCGGAGCAAGTCCCTGAGCAGGAACCTGCAGTCGAGCCCAACGAACCCGCCGCGGCTCCGGAGGAACCCGTCGAGCAGCCCGAGGCCGAACCCGAGGAAGCCACGGGCGAACCCAGCGAGCCCGCTGTGGAACCGCAGGAGCCCGCGCAGGAACCCGAACCCATCCAGCCCGACGTGCCCGAAGAGCCCTTCGAGCCGGAGGACGATCCCGACGCCCCGGTCGAGCAGGAAGCAGACGAACCCGCCGGGGAGCCCGACGCCGAACCCTACGGCCCGGTCCAGCCCGAGAACGAACTCCTCGAGAACGGGGAGCCCGAAGCGGCTGAACTCCCCGAAACGCCCACGGCAACCGAGGCCGCGCCGGAAGAGCCCGCGAAGGAACCCTCCGGCTTCCCGGAGGCCGAACCGCTCGAGCCCGGGCAGAAGAGGGCGGAACCCGAGCAGGCGCCAGCCGAGCCCGAAGAGGAAGGTTCGGATGCGTCGAGCGCTGAGACCGAGCGCAGCGTGGTCATTTTCTCCTCCCGCCGCACGGTCGTGGAGGAGGGCGAGACCATCACCCTCACCAGCCGCCTGGACGGCTTCGACGATTGCGTGGAGATCTTCTACCAGTGGGAGTGCGACAAGGGCAACGGCTTCGAGGCCATCCCCTTCGCCAACGGCGCGGAGTATTCCTTCTCCGCCAGCGCCGAGAGCCTCGGCTGGAACTGGCGTCTGACCGTCACGTTCCATTGATCCCCATGCGAAATCCCATATTTGCAAGAAAGGAGGGAACCCCATGAAGCGCAGAGCCATTTCCGCGCTGCTCGCGATCCTGCTGATCCTGCAGGCGCTGCCGGCCGGCGTCGCCTTCGCGGAGACGGAGCCCGTCATCTCCAATACCCAGAGGGCAGCGGCGTTCTACACCGTGAGCTTCGTCGTGGAGGAGGGCGAGGCCCCCGCCGCGCGCTTCTACGACGCGCAGGCCGACAAAATGCTGGGCGAGCTGCCCGCCGCTCCGGCCGTTGACGGCATGACGTTTATGGGTTGGTTCCTTCCCGACAGAGAAGAGCCGGTCGACGCGAGCACGGCCGTCCTCGCCGATATGACCCTCACCGCCCGGTACGAGGCTTCCGAGTCCGCCCCGCTCATGAAGGCCCCCGCAAAGGATTCCGCCTTCTTCTACAGCAATCAGGGCGCATACAGCCAGGTGACCGTTTCCGGCACCTACAAGAAGAACCAGGTCCCCGTCGCCACGCGCGTCTCCCTGACGGGCGGAGCGGGCGAGACCGTGCTCGAGGCCTGGACGGTCGCGGGCATCAAGAACAACACCAGCCTCACCGCCGAGCTCACCATCTCCGCCCTGCCGGAGCTGGCCGAGGGCGAGAGCGTCGCGGTCTACAGCGTCACCGGCGCAAGCCTCACCGCCCTGGTGCGGGACGGCGTGCAGGCCGGCGACAGCGTCAGCGTGGCCCTGGCCTTCAAGGGCGCGAGCGGCATCGCCCTCGTCAAGCGCGGCGCGGCGCAGGAAGAAGCGCCCGAGCTCGTGGACGGCAGCGTGATCTGGGCCAACGAGGATCTCTACCTCACCGGCAAGATGCCCGGCAGCGCCGTGGTGGCCGCCGAGCCCGTCACCGTCGCGATCGACGGCGCGGAGACGCTTCTCGCCTACGACATCTCCATCTACGCCAACGCCAACCAGCAGGCCAAGGGCAAGACCTGGCAGCCCGCGGGCGACAAGGTGCAGGTGCACCTGCGCAGCGATCGCTTCGCGGCGGAGGAACTCTACGTCTACCACATCGCAGACGGGAAGACCGAGTTCGTCGAAGCGGTCGAGCCCCGGGAGGGCTGGGTCGAGTTCGGCGCGGAGAGCTTCTCCGTCTACGCGGTGGCTGGCAAGATCACAGAAAAGTACCTGGCCACCGATGGCAACCTCTACAGCATCACCGTCGCCTACGGCGCCGAAGCGGGCATCCCCGAAGGCGCGCAGCTCTCCGTAACGGAGCTGGACGGCGCGGAATACCTGAACGAAGCCGCCCGCGCCCTCAACTGGACGGACGCGGACGAGGTCTTCTACACGCGCTTCTTCGATATCTCCATCGTCAAGGACGGCGTGAAGGTCGTGCCCGGAGCCGCGGTCGAAGTGACCGTGGAACTCATGGACGTCTCCGAGGGCGCCGAGGCCCTGCAGGTCGTCCACTTCGGCAAGGAGGGCGCCGAGGAGCTGGCGAGCACCGCCACCGCCGAGGGCGTCGTCACCTTCGAGACGGATTCCTTCTCCGCCTTCGGCTTCGGCAGCATCCTCAAGCCGCTGGCCACCTGGTCCATCGACGTGAACGCGAGCGCCCCTGTGGGCGGCTTCAGGCTGCAGAGCGCCAAGTCCGCCAGCCCGGCGAGCACGGTCGACGTCTCCCTGATGGGCTTCTCCAATAGCCAGAGCCCGGTCTGGACCGATACCACGGTCGAGCTCGAGGAAGGCCTGGAGCAGCTGGGCGCGTATAACCTCAGCAGCGAAGAGGACCTCGCGGGCGGCCCATCGACGATGTGGGTCAAGGTGGCCGCGGGCAGCGGCCTGTCCCTCGGCGACGCGGAAAGCCTGAGCGTCTACGGCCTGAGCGACGGCTCGGTCGCCGAAGTCCTTTCCGAAAACGTGGGATCCGGCGCGACGCCCCTCGCCCTGGGCGACGCGGACGGCTTCGCCGTGGTCCTGGACAGCGGCTATCGCCACAAGAGCTTCACCCTGGACAACGTCTCCCTGGACGGCATGATGCCCAAGGAAGTCGAGGCGGCGGCCAGCGAGGCCGAGCCCGAGGAACTCGCAGGCGAGCTCCTAGCCGCCTACGATATCACCATCACTGATTCCGGCGCGGACTACCAGCCCGACGCCGAGCATCCTGTCGGGGTGACCATCACCGACATGAATATCCTTGGCGCGGAGAATGTTCGCGTCCTGCATATCCTGGACGACGGCACGCAGGAGGAGATTCCGGAATTCACCGTTTCGGGCGATACCGTCTCCTTTGAGGCGAAAGGCTTCTCGATCTACGCCGTTGTGGGCGAAACGAAGCGCCTGGTGTATAAGTTCCACTACGGAACGCAGATCGTCGCGACCGAGTACGTTCGCAAGTACGAACCCGAAAACGGCGACGAGCCTACCTATGGCGAACTGTACGATCCCGGCCTCGTGCCCGAATATGGCCAGAAGTTCGTGGGCTGGGCGCTTTCGCCGACCGAGACCGATCCGACGAAGATCTATAGCATCGACCAGCTGAACGCGCAGGTCCGCACGGCTTTGGACGGCGAATTTGAGGATCTCGATACTTACGATTATTACGCCATCACGGAAAAGGCCTACTTCCTGCGCTATCTGTACATGAACGACGACGGCACCGTGACCACGCTGGATACGATCGTCAAGGCGGAGGATGAAAGCGAAGCGGACCGCACGATCGCCATCAACAAGGAAGTCGACCTTTCGCAGAGCGAGATCTACCAGGGCTGGTACGATCCGGTCGAACCCCGCGTCTACAGCCCGAATCTGTACGTGAGCGAAAACCCCACCTACGATACCATCGTTCTGGACAGGCATCTGGACCTGTACCTCAAGCTGCAGGGAAGGTTCTGGCTCGTGTTCGATGCGAACGCGGGCGGGGCAGGCAGCGGCGCGACGTACACGCCGCCGCAGATGCTCTTCAGCAACGGTAATGACGTGACCGTCATGCCGGCCGATCCGGTCCGCAAGGGCTATACCTTCAAGGGCTGGAACACCAAGCCGGACGGCAGCGGGACAAACTGGGGCGGCCAGACCACCGCGAGCAACGGCTTCGGCGGAACGCTGAGCGAGGATACCATCCTGTACGCCCAGTGGGAACCCGCCGCGACGACCTACCAGGTGATGTTCTGGCAGCAGAAGCTGAACACGACCACCACCGACCCGGCGACGGATTACGATTTCGTCCTGAGCGAAACGCGCGATTCCTTCACCGGTGCGAGCGTGTCCATCACGACCGCGGATCAGCAGAAGGTGCTCGACCCGACGGACAGCAGCTATCTGCAGCACTTCATCTACAATGCGGAGAACTCGGACACGGTGGAGAAGACCGTCGAGGCGGACGGCTCCACGACCCTGAACGTGTACTACGACCGCAAGGAGTATACGCTGCGGTTCTTCTTCGCCAGAGAGTATACATCAGGAAATCGTAAGTATCTACAAGTCAACAACAACGACGAAGGTTTCCGTTACCACAATACCAATGGTGTGAATTACGCCCTGTCGTATGTTGGTGGCAACGATTATCAGAGAGTCGGTAACGTCCGTCAAACCAATACTTGGAAGTCGGTCAACGAGACCAATGTGGCGAATCTGATCTCCAGCAGCTATCTCACGGCGAATGGTCTGACGTTCGACCCGGCCACAGACTACATCACCATCGACAATGTGCAGACATGGGTCTTCACAGGCCACTCCGTCCCGAGCAGCTCGAGTTCCGTCTCGGCTAAGTACTACTATCTGCCGATCAAGGTGCGCTACGGGCAGAGTTTGGCAACCATTTGGCCTGGAGCATCGAACTTCAATACCCAGGTCATCTCGGAAGAAAACTATGAGTATTGGGGCTCCAACCTCTATCCTTTGCTGTGGGGCTTCTACTCCACAGGCAACAGCCAGAGCGGCGCCTACGAAAAGGCGGATGACGGATTACTCGGTAGCAACCAGCCGGACGGCGTTGCGAACTTCATCCTGTACTGGAGGTTTGAGACGTACGATACGTACGTGTACCGCGTATACTTCTCGGCGCTCGAGGACGAGACCGACGGCGTGCCGTGGAATGGAACGCGGTATATTGAGCAGCCGGATCTGAACTACATCGCGACGCTCGGTACAGGAGTCAATATCAAGGAGATCCAGACCCTGTCTTTTGACGGAGTACAGGATGTACACCGCGATGACAGCACCACTGCCACGACATACAACGGGCAGAGGGTGAACGGTACGGTCTCGGTGTACTACAAGCGGAATATCCACAGCATCCACTACATCGTCCCCCCGGCGCACACGAGCGAGAACCTCAGCGCGGACGTCAACAACGTGCCC
>CACZOT010000009.1 GCA_902782795.1 uncultured Eubacteriales bacterium
CTCACGGAGATCTTTTTCTCCTACGCCGAGCCCTACGCCCAATGGATCGGGTTGTTGCAGGGCTGGGAGGAGACAAGCCGCCCGACGATGCGGCATCTCGCCTTTCCGTACGAAACCTACCGCGAGGGCCAGCGGGACATGGCCGCCAACGCCTACCGCGCCATCCGCAAGGGCCGCATCCTCCTGTGCCAGGCCCCCACCGGCATCGGCAAGACCGCGGCCTCGCTCTTTCCCGCCATCAAAGCCGTCGGGGCGGGTCTGACGGAGAAGGTCTTCTATCTCACCGCGCGCACCACGGCCCGACAGGCCGCGGAAAACGCTCTGGACCGCATGCGCGCCGCGGGCCTGCGCGCCCGCAGCGTCACGCTCACGGCCAAGGAGAAGATCTGCTTCCAGCCGGGCGGCCGGTGCCATCCGGACGAGTGTCCCTATGCGGCGGGCTATTTCGACCGCCGCCGCGAGGCCCTGCGCGAGGCCGTGGCGCAGGAGCGCTTCGGCCGCGCCGAGATCGAGGCCCTGGCGCGGGAATGGGAGATCTGCCCGTTCGAGCTCTCGCTGGATCTGTGCGAGACGGCGGACGTGGTCATCTGCGATTACAATTACGTGTTCGACCCCGTCGTGAGGCTGAAGCGCTTTTTCGACGGAACCAGGAGCGACTGCGCCCTGCTGATCGACGAGGCCCATAACCTCGCCTCCCGTGCGCGAGAGATGCTCTCGGCCCAGCTGACGTATGCCGGCTTCCTCTCTCTGCGGCGGGCCGTGGCCCGCGCGGAGGGGAACCGCACGGAGCTGTACAAGGTCACGGCGGCGCTCATCAAGGCCATCCGCGCCCTGTGCAAGGAGCTGGAGGGCCCTTCCGCCGAGGCCGAGCCTCCCGCCTCGCTCTACGGCCCGGTGGACGAGTTCGCCGAGACCGCCCGGGAGCGCCTCGGCGGCGCGGAGCCCTTCCAGAACGAGCTCAAGGATTGCTACTTCGAGGCTCTGGATTACCAGCGCGCCTGCGACGCCTTCGACGGCAGCTACCGCGCCCTCCTCTTCGGAGACAAGAGCGCCTACCGCGTGCGCCTCTGGTGTCTGGACCCCTCGGAGCACCTGCGCGAGGCCATGCTCAAGGCCAACGGCGCGGTGCTCTTCTCCGGCACGCTCTCGCCCATGCACTATTACGCGCGCATGTCCGGCGTGCGGCCCGAGGAGGGCGACGCTCTGCTCGAGCTGGACAGCCCCTTCCCGCGCGAAAACCTGCTCGTCCTGCGCATGGCGCTGGATACGCGCTACCGCGTGCGCGAGGAGACCGCCGGGCAGATCGCCCGGGCGATCCTGGCCATGAGCCGCGCCCGCACGGGCAACTACATGGCCTGCTTCCCCTCGCACGCCTATCTCCAGCTGGTCTATGAGCGCTTCCAGTATCTCTCCGAGGGGAGCGTGCGCGCCATCCGCCAGGAAGCCGGCATGCGCGAGGAGGAACGCGACGCCTTCATCGCTCAGCTGAAAAGCGCGCCGGACCGATCCCTCGTGGCGTTCGTGGCCATGGGCGGCGTGTTCGCCGAGGGCATCGATCTGCCCGGAGACCGCCTCTCCGGCGCGGCCATCGTGGGCGTAGGCCTGCCCTCGCCGGATTTCGAGCGCGAGCAGCTCGCCGAGGCCTGGAACGACACGGACGAGGGGCGCGCCTACGCCTATATCTACCCCGGCATGGAGCGCGTGCTCCAGGCGGCCGGGCGCGTGATCCGCTCCGAGGAGGACCGGGGCGTGGTGCTGCTGCTGGACGACCGCTACATGACCGACGAGTACAAGGAGCTCCTGCCCAGCCACTGGCGCGTGCGCCCCGCGCGCGACGCCGAGGACGCCGAGGCCAAGATGCGCCGCTTCTGGGAGAGCGAATAGCGCCGCTTCCCCAACGCCCAACAGAAAACGGAGGAAAAGCCAATGGAGAGCCGCTACATCGAATTTCTCGATACCACGCTGCGGGACGGCGCGCAGGGGGAGGGCATCGTCTTCTCCCTGGAGGATAAGCTCAAGATCATCCGCGCCCTGGACGGCCTGGGAGTGGATTACATCGAGGCCGGCAACCCCGCCTCCAACCCGCGCGACGCGGAGCTCTTCCGCTGGGCCTCGAAGGGCATGCGCCTGGAAAAAGCGCGCCTGGCCGCGTTCGGCTCCACCTGCCGCCCCGGCGCGAAGGCCGCGGAGGCCTCGGAGCTGCGGGCTCTGGCGGGGTGCGGCGCGGGCGTCGCCAGCATCTTCGGCAAGGCCTCGAGGCGGCACGTGGAGCGCGTTTTGCAGACCACGCCCGAGGAGAACCTGCGCATCATCCACGAGAGCGTCTCCTGGCTGGCGGGGCGGGGGATGGAAGTGCTCTTCGACGCGGAGCACTTCTTCGACGGCTTCGCCGCCGACCCGGACTACGCCCTCGCGGCCCTGCGCGCCGCCCGGGAAGCAGGCGCTTCGCGGCTCGTCCTGTGCGATACCAACGGGGGCTCCCTCCCGGAGGCGATCCGGCGCGGCGTCCGGGCGGCGGTCGAGGCCTTCGGGGAATGCGTGGGCGTCCACACCCATAACGATTCCGGGCTCGCCGCCGCGAACGCCCTGGCGGGCGTGGAGGCGGGGGCGCGCCATGTGCAGGGAACGATCAACGGCTACGGCGAGCGCTGCGGCAACCTGGATCTGTGCACGGCCATCCCCAACTGCGCGCTCAAGCTGGGCTGCCGCTGCCTGCACGAGGGCGGCCTGGAGCGCATCGGCGCGGCGGCGCGCCTGGTCGCGGACGTGGCCAACCTGCCCATGAACGAAAAGGCGCCTTACGTGGGGCGCTCCGCCTTCGCCCACAAGGGCGGCATGCATATCGACGCCATGCTCAAGGACCAGGGCTCCTTCGAGCATGTGGACCCCGCCCTGCTCGGCGGCGAGCGGCGCTATCTCGTCAGCGATCTGGCCGGGCGCGGCGCGCTCATGACGCGGCTGGGCGATATCGACCCCAGCCTGCGCAAGGACAGCGCCGAGACGTCCCGTCTCCTCGCCGCCGTCAAGGAGATGGAGGCCGAGGGCTATTCCTTCGAGGGCGCGGACGCCTCGCTGCGCCTGCGGCTGCTGGGCCTTCTGGGCAGACGGCCGCATTACTTCGAACTGCTGGATTTCCACGTCGTCTCCCGCAAGCCCGAGGACGAGCGCAACGCCCAGGCCTACGTCAAGGTGCGCGTGGACGGCCAGGTGGAGATCACCGCGGACGAGGGCGACGGCCCCGTCAACGCCATCGATCTGGCCGTGCGCAAGGCGCTCTCGCGCTTCTTCCCCTGCATCGGCCGCATGCGTCTGAAGGATTTCAAGGTGCGCGTGGTCAACAGCGCCGGGACGGCCTCCGCCGTGCGCGTGCAGATCGAATCCACCGACGGGGAGCACGTCTGGGCCACCGTGGGCGTCTCTTCGAATATTATCGAAGCCAGCGTCACCGCCCTCACGGACGCGGTGGAATACCTCCTGCTCAGTGAGAGCGAGGGCTGGAAAGGATAAGCTGTAAAGATAATTAACTTGACGGCCGCACGGGACCGTGGTATACTTGCTTTCGCACGCATGAAGCGGGGAGGCTTGGGCTTTGGACGGCATTGAGAGGCGGCTGCGCATGGTCCTGCTCAACGACCTGTACGGCGCCCTGATGACGGACAAGCGCTCCGAGGTCCTGCGGCTCTACCTGGAGGAGGATCTCTCCCTGCAGGAGATCGCCCAGATCGCCGGGGTCTCCCGCCAGGCCGTGCACGACGCGATCCTGCGGGCTGAAGCGCGCCTGGAGGGCTACGAGAGCGCTCTGGGCCTTCTGGCCAGGCGGGAGAGGCGCGCGCGGCTCATCGCCGAGGCGCGGGAGCGTTTGGACGACCGCGCGGCGCTTTCGGCGCTGCTCGATCAGATCGAAAACACCGATTAAAGGGGGCGGCCGGGCATGGCCTTTGAAGGGTTGACCGAAAAGCTTTCCCAGGCGTTCAAAAAGCTCGGCAGCCATGGAAAGCTCACGGAAAACGACGTCAAGGTGGCGATGCGCGAGGTGCGCATGGCTCTCCTGGAAGCCGACGTCAACTACATCGTCGTCAAGGATTTCGTCAAGAAGGTCTCCGAGCGGGCCGTGGGCCAGGAGATCATGGAGAGCCTGCAGCCCAGCCAGCAGGTCATCAAGATCGTCAACGAGGAACTGACCGCTCTGATGGGCGGCACCAATTCCCGCCTGACGCACTCTCCCCAGGTGCCCACCGTGTACATGCTCTGCGGCCTGCAGGGCGCGGGCAAGACGACCATGGCGGCCAAACTCGCGGGCATGCTCATGAAGGACGGCAAAAAGCCCCTCCTCGTGGCCTGCGACGTGTACCGCCCGGCGGCTATCAAGCAACTGCAGGTGGTCGGCGAGGCCGTGGGCGCGGAGGTCTTCGAACGCGGCCAGGGCAACCCCGTCCAGATCGCCAAAGAGGCGGTCGAGCACGCCCGGTATTACGGCAAGGACCCGGTCATCATCGATACCGCCGGCCGGCTGCACATCGACGAGGCCCTCATGCAGGAGCTGCGGGACGTGCGCGATACCGTGCGGCCTCAGGAGATCCTGCTGGTGGTGGACGCCATGACCGGCCAG
>CACZOT010000010.1 GCA_902782795.1 uncultured Eubacteriales bacterium
CCGGACGGCACGCGCCCGCTCCTGATCGCCGTCACCCAGCTCACCAGCACCAGCGAGGAGCGCATGCGCGAGGAGCTGCTCATCGAAGCCCCCCTGGCCGAGACGGTCATCCACTACGCCCGCAACGCCCGCGCCGCGGGGCTGGACGGCGTGGTCTGCTCGCCGCTGGAGGCGGGCGTCGTCCATGAGGCCTGCGGGAGCGAGTTCTGCACCGTCACCCCCGGCGTGCGCTTCGCCGGCGGAGACGTGGGGGACCAGTCCCGCGTCGCCACACCCGCTCGCGCCCGCGAACTGGGCTCGGATTACATCGTCATGGGCCGTCCCATCACCGCCACGGAGGACCCAGTGGCCGCGTACCGTCGCGCCGTCGCCGAATTCCTCGGCTGAGCGCAAACGAAAGGAGTAATTCACATGAACGATATCCAGAAGCAGACCGCACGGGACCTCCTCTCCATCGGCGCCGTGTTTTTCCGTCCGGACGAGCCCTTCACCTGGGCCAGCGGCATCAAGAGCCCCGTCTACTGCGACAACCGCCTCATCCTCTCCGCTCCCGACGTTCGCACCCGCGTGGAGAGCGCCATCGCCGAGACCGTGCGGCGCGAATACCCCGAGGCCGAGGCCCTGATGGGCACGAGCACCGCGGGAATCGCGCACGCCGCCATCGCCGCCCAGATGATGGGCCTGCCCATGGGCTATGTGCGCGCCAGCGCCAAGGACCACGGCCGCAACAACCAGATCGAGGGCCGCCTGGAAAAGGGGCAGAAGGTCGTGGTGGTGGAGGACCTCATCTCCACGGGCGGGAGCGTCATCGAGGTCGTGAACGTCCTGCGTGAGAACGGCGCGGAAGTGCTCGGCATCGTCTCGATCTTCACCTACGGCATGCAAAAGGGCCTGGATCGCCTCGCCGAGGCCAACGTGAAAAACGTCAGCCTTACCAATTTCGACGCCATCGCCGAGGTCGCCGCGGACGAAAACTACATCCGCCGCGAGGACATCGCCCGGCTGATCGCCTTCCGGAACAACCCCTCCGATGAAAGCTGGATCGGCAA
Source organism: uncultured Eubacteriales bacterium (assembly GCA_902782795.1). Lineage (GTDB taxonomy): Bacteria > Bacillota > Clostridia > Christensenellales > Aristaeellaceae > UBA1224. The sequence continues at coordinate 1,050 of CACZOT010000010.1, forward strand.
ATAACAGACCGAAGTCTTCTTTATTCGCAAAATACAGACCGAAGTCTGCAAAGAAAGAGAGGATGCCCCATGCAGCACCTCATTGATATCATGGATCTGAGCGTCGGGGAGATCGACGGGCTGATCCGCACCGCGGATGATATCATCGCCCATCCGGACGCCTACCGAGAAAAGTGCCGCTACAAGAAACTCGCCACGCTCTTCTTCGAGCCCTCCACGCGTACGCGCCTCTCCTTTGAGGCTGCCATGCTGGATCTGGGCGGGAGAGTCCTGGGCTTTTCCGAGGCGACTTCCTCCTCGGCCTCCAAGGGGGAGAGCGTTTCCGACACGGTGGCCGTCGTCAGCGGCTATGCGGATATCATCGCCATGCGCCATCCCAAGGAAGGAGCGCCACTGGTCGCCACGATGCGCTCGCTGGTGCCCGTCATCAACGCGGGCGATGGCAGCCACAACCATCCCACCCAGACCCTGACGGATCTTCTCACCATCCATCGGGAAATGGGCCGCTTCGAAGGCTTGACGGTGGGCCTGTGCGGAGACCTCAAGTTCGGCCGCACGGTGCATTCCCTCATCGCCGCGATGGCTCGCTACGAAGGCGTGCGCTTTGTGCTGATCTCGCCCGAGGAGCTGAAGCTGCCCTCCTTTGTCAAGGAGGAGCACCTGAAACCCAAGGGCATCCCGTACCGCCAGACTGAGAACCTGGAGGAGGTCATGCCGGAACTGGATATCCTCTACATGACCCGCGTCCAGCGCGAGCGCTTCTTCAACGAGGAGGACTACCTGCGCCTCAAAGACAGCTACATCCTCACCCCGGAAAAGCTCGCGTCAGCCAAGGCGGATATGCGTATCCTTCATCCGCTGCCGCGCGTGAACGAGATCTCCACCGCCGTGGACAGCGATCCCCGCGCCGCTTACTTCCGCCAGGCGCGCAACGGTAAGTTCATCCGCATGGCGCTGATCATGCGCCTGCTGGGCATCGAATAGAGGGAGGCGAGAGGGACAATGCTCGTAGAACCGATCAAGAACGGCGTGGTGATCGATCATATCGTGGCCGGCCGCGCTATGCAGATCTATTCGCTCCTGGGCCTGGATAAGCTCGACTGCCCCGTGGCTATCCTGAAAAACGTGCCAAGCCGGCGCATGGGGAAGAAGGACATCATCAAGATCGACCTGGCGGACGTGCAGCTCAATTTCGACGTGCTCGGGTTCGTGAGCCCGCAGAGCACCGTTGATATCATCCGCGACGGCGTCGTGGCGGAAAAGAACCACATCGGCCTGCCCATGCGCCTGACCGATATCCTCCGCTGCAAGAACCCGCGCTGCATCACCACCACCGAGCAGGAGATCCACCACATCTTCCGGCTCGCCAACGCCGAAAAGGGGATCTACCGCTGCGTCTACTGCGATACCAAGGCGACTCCGTGAGCGCGCTGGGCGCAGAACAGAACAAGGATCCGTCCGCTGCGCAGCGGACGGATCCTTGTTTTCGATTCACCGGAATTCAGCATGGTTTCTCTTCAAAAAGTTCATATCCCCGCCGAAGGACCTGGCGGTCTCGGCGTCGTTTTGCTCGAAAGCCTCGAAGAGCGCCCTGGGGATCTTGCCGGGCCGGGTCCTTTCATAGACAGTAAGGTTCCAGGAATGCTTGCATTTGGCGCATCGGTAGATGAGCCAAACGTCTACGTTCTTTCCGTTGGCGTTCACCCGGAATTTGCCGGAATTGAGGAATTCCCGCTTTTTCCCGCAACCTCCGCAGCGATGGAAGACCCGGATCTCCTCAGCGCCGTCGGGGCGCATCGTCCGCGGCCGCCGGTCGCTGCATGCGAAGGATCCTCTGGATGCTCTTTTCGGACAGGGAAAACCGCAGGGCCAGCGCCTTGACGCTCATTCCGCCGAGATGTTCCCGCAGGATCCTCTCGTTGCGCTCGCGAAAGAATTCCTTCGAGGATGTCTCGCTGCCCCATTCCTGTTTTTCCCTGCAGGGGATATAGATCAACTTTCCGTCTACATAATGCTGAATCGCTTCCAAAAGATCTCTGGGCAGGATGGCATCCGCCCGGATATAGCTCATACGCTCCTCCTATCGCCTGCATAGGATCCGTCTGAGCTTACGATTCAATTATGGATTTAAGCTCAGACTACTGAGCGTTACCGATCATGCTTCAATGCCCCTTTCCGTTGCGGAAAACACAACATGGTCATTCTACCCCGCCGGGCGGCCCGTGGCAACCTCAAACTTGATTATAAACAAACTTGCGCTTGTTCGTATCGCGGAACAACTTGCGTATGGACATTTTTCCCCGCGCGCACTACAATAGCCATTGGAGACGGAAACCCAAAAAGCACGGGAGGGATACCGACCATGAACAAGCGTTTTTCCATCGGCGTGATCCTCGATTCGTTTCGTCTGCCCTTCGCCGAGGCGCTGAAAAAGGCTGCCGAGGTCGGCGCAGAGGGCCTGCAGATCTACGCGACCGAGGGCGAGATGGCCCCGGAGAACCTTACGAAGGAATCCATCCGCGAACGCAGGGCCATGATCGCTGACAACGGCCTCAAGGTCGCCGCGCTGTGCGGCGATATCGGCGGCTTCATGCACGCGGAGCGGAACCCTGTCCAGGTTGAGCGTTCGAAAAAGATCCTCGATCTGGCCCTGGAATTCGGCTGCAACATCGTCACAACGCATATCGGCGTCCTCACCGGCGCGCGGGACGATCACTTCCACACCATGCTCGCCCCCTGCCGGGAACTCGCGGAATACGCCAAGAGCCTAAACGCCCACTTCGCCGTGGAGACCGGCCCGGAGAAGGCCGTTATCCTCAAGGAATTCCTGGACGAGCTGGGCTCCGACGGCGTGGCCGTGAACCTGGATCCCGCCAATCTGGTCATGGTCGCGGGGGACGACCCGGTCGCCGCAGTACACACGCTGAAGGATTACATCGTCCATACCCACGCCAAGGACGGCGTCCGCAATTACGATTTCGTCCCCGCCGAGCTCTACGATCCCGCCCTCCGCGCCTCCTTCGAGGCGAAGGGACGCCCGTTCCTGGAGACGCCGCTGGGCGAGGGAAAGGTGGATTTCCCCGCTTGGCTGGACGCCCTCGAGGCCATCGGTTACCATGGCTTCCTCACCATCGAGCGAGAAGCCGGCGACACGCCCGAGAAGGATATCGGCATGGCCGTGCAGTTCCTCAAAAAGCTCATCTGACGAAGGAGGGGAACAATCATGTGTCCCATCAGGATCGGTCTGGTCGGCACCGGAAGCATTTCCGAGGCCCATATGGAGGGGTACTCCGTCCTCGCCCGGGAGGGTAAGGTGGAGCTCGTCGCCGCGTGCGATATCAACCGCCCCCGCGCGGAAGCCTGGGCAAAGAAGTTCGGGTTCCGGGAGGTCTATGGCGACCACAAAGAGATGCTCGCCAGGAGCGACATCGACGCCATCAGCGTCTGCACCTGGAACAACGCCCACGCGCCCATCACCATCGACGCCCTGCGCGCCGGGAAGCACGTCCTGTGCGAAAAGCCGCCGGCGATGACGGTCGAGCAGGCCCTGGCCATGCAGGAGGCCGAGAAGGAGAGCGGCAAGGTGCTCATGATCGGCTTCGTGCGCCGTTTTGGGCGCAACGCCGATCTGGTGCTGGATTTCGCCAAGGCGGGCTTTTTCGGCGAGATCAATTTTGCCAAGGTGGCCGTGACACGCCGCTGCGGCTGTCCTCTGGGCTGGTTCGCCAATTCGAAGCTCTCGGGTGGCGGTCCGCTCCTGGACAACGGCGTGCATCTGATCGACCTGGTGCGCTACCTCACCGGCAAGCCCAAGGCCGTCTCCTGCTTCGCAAGCACCTACAACAACATCGGCTCGCGCACGAACGTCAAGGGCGTGGACCGCTATATGTCCGTCGATCCCTCCGATTTCAACGACGTGGAGGACCTCGCCGTTGGCATGGTCAAGTTCGACAACGGCATGACCATGAGCCTGGAGTTCTCCTACAGCGAGGAGATCGAGCAGGGACATATCGGCGTGGAGATCTATGGCTCCAAAGGCGGAGCGGTGGTCGAGCCGCATCTCACCCTCATGACGGAGATGCACGATTATATGGTCAACATCACTCCGCAGATGGACCACGTCAACGACGTCAACTTCGAGGCGGAGATCCGCCACTTCATCGCCTGCGTCAACGGCGAAGCCGAGTGCCGCAACCGCATCGAGGACGGCGTGGAGCTCATGCGCATCATCTGCGCCATGTACGAATCCGCCCGCACCGGCCACGAGGTCCTGATCGCCCGGTAAGACCGCATCCGCGGAAAGCGGGCCGCCTGCCTCGGGCGGCCCGCTGTCTCGTTGCCTGGCGGTCCGGTCTGTGGTATAATATCGACAAGAAAAGAGAGGCGCTGCAGAGATGGAAAAGGAATTTGGGATCGGCCGCATGCTGGAGATCCAGCAGGAGCTGCAGAAAAAATACGAGGGCATCTGGGAGCCCATCGGCCCGGACGCAGCAAACGACAAGCTGCTCTGGGGCATCGGAGAAATGGGCGAGGTCATCCAGATCCTCAAAAAGCGCGGGGCGTATGAAGTCGTGGAGAATCCCGAGACCCGCCGCCACTTCATCGAGGAGATGTGCGACGTGTACATGTACATGGCAGACGTGCTCAACTGCTGCTCCATCCGCGCGGAGGAGGTCGCCGAGGTCTACGAGGCCAAGCACGCCTACAACATGTGCCGCGATTACGGCCGCCAGAGCCAGCAAATGTTCGAGAAGAACGAGGATCAGTAACGTATGCCGCTCGCTATCCGCGAAATAAGCAAAAGCTTTGGGGAGAAGGCCGTCCTGCGGGGCGTAAGCCACGTGTTCCCGGAGAGGGGCGCGAGCGCGATCTCCGGGCCGTCCGGCTGCGGAAAGACCACGCTCTTGCGCATCCTTCTGGGGCTGGAGGAGCCGGACGGTGGGGAAGCGCACATCCCCAAAGGGGCCAAGCGCGCAGCCGTCTTCCAGGAGGACCGCCTGATCCCGCACCTGTCCGCCGCCGCGAACATTGCCCTCGTCGCGCCGGATCTCCCCGCAGGGGAGATCGCCGCGCTTCTGGAGGCGGTGGGGCTGGACGCGAGCGAAAAGCAGCGCGTGGCCAAGTATTCCGGCGGCATGCGTCGGCGCGTCGCCCTGGTGCGCGCACTGGCGGTGCGGCCGGATATCCTCTTTCTGGACGAGCCCTTCACCGGCCTGGACGACGCCGTGAAGGAGAAATGTGCCGCCCTCACCCGCGAGCGGATGCGCGGCGGGCTGATCGTCGTGGTCACGCACGACGGCGACGAGGCCGCTCTGCTCGGCTGTACGGACATGCTCCGCCTTCCCGCGGCGCCAAAGGAGGAAACGCCATGAACGCCCAGGCCTATCTGGAACGCATTCGCTATAACGGCCCAATGGAACCCACGCGGGAGGCGCTGTTCGCCCTGCAGCGGGCGCATCTGTACGCCGTGCCCTACGAGAATCTCGACATCCTGGCGGGTAAGCCTCTGAGCCTTTCGGAGGACGCGCTCTTTGACAAGATCGTCACACGGAAACGGGGCGGATACTGCTTCGAGCTCAACGAGCTCTTCGGCCGCCTCCTGCGAGCCCTGGGATACACGGTGACCGATCTCTTCGCGCGTTTCCTCAAG
>CACZOT010000011.1 GCA_902782795.1 uncultured Eubacteriales bacterium
CGCCATGTGCTCATCGAGGGCGGCTATCCGCACCACGGCGCCGTCGCCTTCGGCCACGCCGGCAAGACGCTGCACTCCGTGTTCCGGTACCTCGGCATCGGCAAGGTGCAGTTCAACCAGCCCAAGGGCATGCTCTACCCCTCCGAGAATCCCTTCGCGTGATCCGGATACGGTAGGAGGATCCGCCTGGGGCTCTGCCCATGGACCCTTAAGAATCCCTTATTTTTGGGCTTTCTGGAAAACATAGCAAAGCGATTCTCTCGAAAAGAAGCAGGCTCCGGTACCCATGCGTGAGGATACCGGAGCCTGTTTTATTCTATCCCCCAATCGAGGGGTTCCAGGGGGAATCATTCCCCCTGCCGGGATCCAGAGGCGGAGCTCCTGGCGCAAAGAATCTTTACAAAAAATATGCCGCCTAACTATTGACTTTGGGAAGCATGCAAAGTAAGATAGCAAACAGTTAGGAGGTGTAATTATATGGCTGCTAATGATCGTCCCCATAAGGACGACCGGGAGGACACCTCGCGCGTGCAGATCGGCCGCATGCTGCACTGGCTCTCCCGCAAGCATTTCCAATACTGCGAGGAGCGCCTGCAGGCGGTGGGCATCGGCCCGGGGCAGGTGCCCATCCTGATGGAGCTGAGCTACCACGGCGAGCTCTCGCAGCGGGTCCTGGCGGAGAAGGTCCACGTCACGCCCGCGACCATCTCCGGGACGCTGAAGCGCCTGGAGCGGGGCGGCATCATCTCCCGGCGGGAGGACGAAAAAGACGCCCGCGTGAGCCTGGTCTCCCTGACGGAGAAGGGCCGGGCGCTCTCGGAGGAGGCCAAGCACATCTTCCGCGAGGCGGATTGCCTGATGATCGAACAATTCCATGAAGAGGAATGCGACGAGCTGCTCTCCTACCTGCGGCGCATGCTGGAGGTCGTACAGGAGGGGCTGGCGAACATCGCTTCCCGGGAAGGAGAGAACAAGTGAAAAAGCTGTTCAAATACCTCAAACCATACTTGCACTGGACGCTGCTGGCCCCGCTGTTCATGATCGGCGAGGTCGTGGCGGACCTGCTGCAGCCGAGCCTGATGAGCGCCATCATCAACGACGGCGTAGGCAACGGCGATACCGCCTTCATCCTGCGCACCTGCCTGAAGATGATCGGCGTGGCGCTGCTGGGAGTGATCGGCGGCCTGGGCAACAATATCTTCTCCACCAAGGCGGGCTTCGGCTTCGCGCGGGACATGCGCCAGGCCCTGTACGAGAAGGTGCAGTCCTTCTCCTTCGCCAATGTGGACACCTTCAAGACCGGCTCTCTCGTCACGCGCATCACCAACGACGTGACGCAGATCCAGAACGCCTTCACCGCCTGCATCCGCATGATGGTGCGCGCGCCGTTCCTCTCCATCGGCGGCGTCATCGCGGTGGCGATGATCAGCGGGCGCCTGGCTCTGGTGGTGTTCCTGACCATCCCGGTGCTGGCGGTGGCCATCTTCTGCATCATGAAGAAGGCCGGCCCGCTGTTCCGCAAGATGCAGGAAAAGCTGGACCGCGTGAACGTGGTCATGCAGGAGAACCTGGCGGGCGTGCGCGTCATCAAGGCGTTCGGCCGCTCTGAGTACGAGAAGAAGCGCTTCCGCGGCGCCAACGACGACATGACGGACCTGGCCATCCGCGCCAGTTCCATCATGGCCATGTCCTTCCCCCTGCTCAACCTCATCATGAACCTGTGCATGATCGGCGTGTACTGGTTCGGCGGCAAGATGGTCTTCAACGGCGATCTGGGCGCGGGCGACATCATGGCCTTCTCCAGCTACGTCATGCAGATCCTCGGCTCCCTGACCATGGCCTCCTTCATGCTCCTGTTCCTCTCCCGCGCCAGCGTTTCCGTGCAGCGCGTGAACGAGGTCCTGGACACGACCAGCGATATCCTCGACGGCCCGGACGCCAAGGCCACCGTGGAGCAGGGCCGCGTGGAATTCCGCGACGTGACCTTCTCCTACCCCGGCCAGGCGGGCGACCCGGTCCTGAACAACATCACCTTCACCGCCGAGCCCGGAGAGACTGTGGCCATCCTCGGCTCCACCGGCTCGGGCAAGACGAGTTTGGTCTCGCTGATCCCGCGCCTCTACGA
>CACZOT010000012.1 GCA_902782795.1 uncultured Eubacteriales bacterium
ACGATCTGGCCGTTGCGCTCGTAATAGCCCGCGTTGCCGCAGACCTCGCAGGCGTCCAGGCCCACGCCGTAGGAAGCGGCGTTCGGCTTCTTGACCACGATCCAGCGCACGTCCACGTTGTTGTTCGTGCGGTATTCGAAGCGGTGCAGATGGCCGTCGTTCACGTCCTCCAGGGAGATGTAGATCTTCCCGTCGGCGACGGTGTAGGTCTCCGGCGCGGAGAGCTCCACCACGCGCGTGTCGTAGGTCTTGACCGCCGTCAGCGACACGACCACAATCACCAGGCACACAGCCACGGCCGCTGCCACGCGGCGGAAGCGCCTGTGCCCGGCGCGCAGCTTGCGCCTTTGGGCGCTGTTCTCGTAGGGCTCGGTGACGCGGATGTTCCGCGCGAAGAAGAGGATCGCCACGGCCGCGGCCAGCGCCGCGGGGATCCACACCAGGAAGAGCATGGAATGGTTGGCCGTGAACATGAGCATCTTGCCGATCCAGCCGTGCACGGCAGGGTCGTACTTCACCGGCCACTGCACCCACTTGGAGCGGCTCACCCACGGCGCGAAGAAGCGGATGAAGCAGTAGACCGCAAAGGACACGAGCCCCAGGTCCGTAAAGAGGCGCAGGAGGCCGAAGGGCTTGAGGTTCTCCGCGCAGCGGCGCATGAGGCAGGCGTACACCAGCAGCAGCACCAGCGCCAGCGCCCAGCCCGCCAGGCGCGTCATGTAGTAAGCGGAAAAGACGCCCTGGCCCATGGTGTTGAAATTGAAGGGGTAGATGAGCACGCTCGGCAGCGAGTAAAAGACCACTACCGCCGAGATGGCCGAAGCCGCGCCGCACAGGAGGGCGTCTCCCGCGCGGAAGCGGTCCGGCCGGGCGCTCCTGCCCACGAACAGGCAGAGAAGGAGGAAGAGGAGTACCAGGACGATGTAGACGACGTAGAGGTAGTGGTTCCAGCGGCTGGTGAGGATGCGGTTCGTCGTCAGCTTGCCGACGGCGAAGGCGACCGACGCCAGGACGCCCAGGCCCAGGGCCGCGCCGTGGACAGCGCGGCCGCGCCGTCCGTAGAGGCGGCTGAGGAGGGCGTGGATCCAAGTCGTATAGGTGACGGCGAGGAAGAGATCCTGCGTCACCATCCAGAGATATTTCAGCAAGGTGCATGCCTCCTGCGTACAGTTCTGCGGGGGACTATCCGCGCGAAAAAGGACTCCCCCTTTTACGCGCCAAATGCCGGCACGTCATCCCCCGCGGATGGCGCGCCAGCAAAGTGGAGAGATATAGCCTCGATCAGAGGAAGCGGATTACCACTCCTTGACGAAGGTCCAGCCGGTCCAGGTCGCCTCGAGCGGCTCGGTCCAGAAGCCATCCTTGGCCTCGACGCCGGTCTCGGAATCGACATGGAGCAGATAGCCGTTCTCCGCCGGGCTCTTGATGTACAGGGTGATGGTGTACTCGCCCTCGGCCAGCGGGATGTTGTTGCCGTAGTGCGGGCCATCGGAGGCGGCCATGGGCATCATGGAGCCAGCGTAGACTTCCTCACCGGTGGCGGCGTCCTTGATGACGAAATCGATGCTCAGGTAGGGAACCCACTGGTCAACCGGGAAGGAGTAGGGGTTCTCATTGGCGGTGAGGTCCACTTCGATGTGGAGGTCAGAGCCCTCGGCGGGGGTGGCGTTCTCGGTGGGGGCCATGGTGACGGGCTGGAAGTAGACCATGCTCATGGTCATCCAGCCGACTTCCTGCTCGCCCTCAACGCCCAGGTCATGCTCTTCGAAACCGAGCTCGGTGTCGGCCACGGCGGCGACGCAGAGAACCATCAGAGCGGCAAGCAGCATAGCGAGAAACTTCTTCATTCCTGTATCCTCCTCAAAAATGCGATAAGGGGTGCCTTTTTCCCTTTCGGGAACTGTATGACCAGGGCGGCGTCACGCGGGGAAACACCGCCCGGGACAACGAATCATCTGGCGGCCAGCTCGGCCTTGAGGGCGTCCATCTTGCCACGGTAGTGGGCGATGAGGAACGTCACCAGCAGGATGATCGCCAGGATCAGCTGCGGCACGAGCGTCTCCAGGTAGGGGTAGATGCCGAAGACCTGGATCACGTCGGTCTCCGGGATGCCCGGCACGCGCAGGCTCAGGTCGAAGACGTTGCCCTCGGCCAGTTCCTTGATGCCGCCGCCCAGGAAGCTCACGCACATCACGGCCATGAGGACCGAAGTCGCGGTGAAGAACACCTTGATCGGCAGCTTGATGGAGAGCTTGGTGATGGCCAGGTATACGAACACCAGCACCAGGCAGCCCACTCCGAAGCCCGCCCAGACCATCCCGGGGTTGCCCTCGGAGAGCATGGGCTGGTAGAAGAGCACGACCTCCGCGCCCTCGCGGAAGACGCTCAGGAACGCGGTGAAGGAGAGGGCGAAGGCGCTGCCCTGCGCCACGGAGGACTGGACCTTGCCGTCGATGTAGCGGCTCCAAGAGGCGGCCTCCGCCTTGGAGATCATCCAGTTGCTCACATAGAAGAGCACGCACACGGCGATCAGGGCGGTGATGCCCTCGATGACTTCCTGGCTCTGGCCCGCGCCCGCCCAGGCGGCCTTGAGGGCGCTCAGGCCCCAGGCGGCCAGGAAGCTGGCGACGATGCCCGCCACGGCGCCGATGTAGACGTTGCGCAGGTTTATGCCGTTGCCGCTCTTGGTCAGATAGGCGATGATGGCCGCGATGACCAGAATGGCCTCCAGGCCCTCGCGCACGATGATGCCGAACGCGCCGAGGAAGGTGAGGAGCCTCGGGTCGGATTGTTTCGTCTCGACCTCGGCCGTCTCGGCGGCAAGGCGCTCGGCCTCTTCCGCCGCCGCGGCCGCCTTGGCCTCGGCCTCCTGGGTGTCGATCAGCTTGGCCAGCTTGAGGATGGCGTTCTTGGCGCCGTCCGTAGTGGTGCGGTACTTGTTCTTCTGGTACTTGACCTCGCCGCTTGCTACGAGCTCGTTCAGGTCGGCGAAGCGCTGCTCCATGGCGAGACGGTCGGCCAGGGAGAGCTCGGTGTAGATGGCGTGGCTCAGGCCGGATTCCTCGTAGACCGTATAGTAGGCGGATTCGAGGTTATCAGCCGCGGCGACGAAATCCTTGTCCAGGTAGCCCATGTACGCGGTGTCGAGCATCTCCTTGACGATGGTCGCCGCCTCGTACCAGCTCTCGTACTTGGTCGCGGCGTTCGGATCGGCGGAGAAATCGGCGTAGGGGTCGGAGGAGACCAGTTCGCCGCGCAGGTAATACTTCATCTCGCTCTGGGCGCCGCCCTGCATGGCCGCGAGCTTGTTGCCGTCCTCGCGGATCATGGTCTTGAGCTTGGTGAGGGCCGTGCGCACGGAGATCTTGGTGTCCAGCTCGGTGTTGTCCTTCTTCACGGCTGCCTTGCAGGCGGAGAATGCCATCTCCACGGCGTTTTTGCGGTTGCCGGAGATGTAGCTCATGGTCTGGCGCTCGAAGCCCGTGACCTCGTACACCTGGAAATAGGCGTCGCTGACGTTCTTATAGGCCGCGTTCGCGTCGCCGTCCAGGTAGGCCTCGAAGGCCGCGTCCAGATATTTGTCGATCGCGTCCGCCGCGTCGGCCCAGCGCGTGGAGACCTCGTCCGCCAGGCCCGCCAGCGGGGCGACGGCCAGGAGCAGCGCCAGCAGGAGCGGCACCAGGGCGATCCTTCTTTTCTCCATAACGGTACTTCCTTTCTCTTCCAGGGTCAGGCCGTTAGAACGATCTAACCCACTTCGGTATGTTAGCACAATCTAACTCCCCTTTCTATTCTGAAACTGACTTTTTCTCTTCTTTCTCTTGCTCAAAAATGACATTTTGCTCAAGGACTTGGCAAAGCGGTTAGATTGTGCTAACATAAGTAAGTGTTATTTAACCGTTGGTTCTCCGGAAAGGAGCGGATCGGATTGACCAGCGAAGGGAGGCCTGTCTCCCAGGCTCCGGAAGCCGGCCGGGCGGGCGAGCGTCTGGCGCGGGCGGCGCGGGAGTACATCGAGGCGCACTGCGCGGAGAAGTTCTCGCTGCCCGCGATCGCCAGCAATCTCTATGTGAACGGCAGCTACCTCATGCGCACCTTCAAGGCGCGCACGGGCCATACGCTGCTCTGGTACCACAACCACATGCGCGTGGAGCGCGCTAAGGCCCTTCTGGAGGATACCTCCAGAAGCATCTCCGAGGCGGGAGAAGAGGTGGGCTTCGTCTCCTCCTCGCATTTTTCCCACATATTCAAGAAGATGACGGGCATCACGCCCACGGAATACCGCCGTCGCATCTGCTGCGGCGAAGAGCGCTAGGAAAGGGATGCGGGCCATGCGAGAGAAATACGATGCCGCCAGCAGCGCGCTGGACCGCTATCTGTGCGCGGTACTCGCGCTGCGGGAGCGGTTCTACTGCGTGCGGGCCGTGGACGTGGCGCACTACCTGGGCTGCTCCAAGGCCTCGGTGAGCGTCTCCGCGCGGCAGTTGGCCGAGGACGGCCTGCTGTCCATCGATCAGGACGGCGCTCTCTCCCTCACCCCCGCTGGCGAAGCGCGCGCCGCCCGGCACGCGGAGCGCTGCCGCTTCTTCGCCGGTCTGTTCGTCCGCGCGGGGCTGGACGCCGAGCGGGCCGAACGCGAGGCCTTCGCCCTCTGCCGCGCCCTCAGCGAGAAGGCCTGCGAGGCGCTGCGCGGGGCGCTGGACAAAGAGTAAAGAGCAGGGGCGCTCTGTCCCCTGCATCCCCGCCGAGGGGAATGAATCCCCCTCGGCCCCTCAATCAGGTGGGCTTTACAAACAAGGCTCTGGCATCCTTTTAACAGGATACCAGAGCCCGTTTCTTCTTTGGGGAGAACAACTGTGCTTCTGGATTCTCGCCCCCCCAATATGGGATTTTTCAGGGCCAATGGCCCTGAAGAGGGAGTCCAGAGCGCAGAGCCCACTGAACTCCCGCGCTGTCTACTCTTCCCCGATCTCCAGCGCTAGGTCTCCGTTCGGGCGCAGGACGCGCGCGGGGCCTTTGCAATCCGGGCAGAGCCAGCTCTCTCCCGGCGCGAGGTCCGGGATGGAGCGCCGGCCCGCGACGGTCTCCAGAAGGTAGCCGCGCACAGCGTAGCGGGGAAGATCCATCCGGCAGGTGAGGCGCAGGCCGTCCGCGCGTCGCTCCACCACGAGGGGCGCGTGCTCGCGCCGCACGGTAAAGTAGGAAGGTTTCGGCGCGCCGTCGAGGCCCGCCGAGCCGTGTACCCGGCGGCAAAGCCTGCCCTCGCCCTCTTCGCCCATGTGGGTGCGGTAATCGTTGAGGCAGAAATACACCGTACCGACAATCTGCTTCTTGGGCCGGTAGCAGGCGGTCTTCTCCAGGAAGATCCTCTCGCGGGCCGCGTCGCCGCCGGAGAAGGCGGGCTCGCACAGGCCGAACTCCGAGGGCACGAAAGCGCGACCGGGGTGGGCGTCCAGGAGCTCGGCCCAGGCCCCTTCCTGGTCCAGGCCCTGGTGCCAGGTGCCGATATAATCGTTGATCATGAGGATATCGCCGTCGGCGGCGCCGTCGTAGCGCACGCAGCGCCAGGCGGTGTTTGTGACGTAGTTGGCCGGGCGGCTGGGATCGAGCGCATGCGCCAGCGCCACGGCGCGGCGGATATAGCGCTGGTACTCCCACCGGTCCGCGGCCAACTCGTTGCCGACGCCCCAGGCAACGATCGAGGGATGGTGGCGATGGGCGCGGATCATCTCCTCCAACTGCGCCGAGGCCACGGGCCAGAGGGCCTCCGGGTCGGCCTCTTTGGCCTTGCCCCAGAAGGGGATCTCCTCCTGCACGAGCAGGCCGTGGCGATCGCACCAATCGTAGACGAGATCGTCCTGCTGCCAGTGGAAGCGCGTGAGGACGCTGTTGCTCTCGCGCAGGAGCAGGAGCATGCGCTCCAGGGCCTCGCGGGGCTCCGCCGCGCCGAAGGCGGGATCGGAGCCGGGCATCCACTCCATGCCGGGCACGCGTACGCTCTCGCCGTTGAGGAACATCTCCCCTCCGCGCAAAAGCAGCGAGCGGAACCCGAAGACGACCTCGCCCGCGTCGCTGACCGCGCCGTCCGGGCCCAGGAGCCAGACGCGCAAGGTGTAGAGCTCCGGGCGGTCGAAATGCCAATAGACGGCTTCCTCCAGAAGGCGCGGGGCGCAAACCGTCTCCTCGGCGCAGGGGATTTCTCCGGCGGCCAGGGGTTCCTCGGCGACGGGCGTGACGCTCTCCTCCGCGCCGCGATGGAGCGCCCAGCGCAGGCGGCAGCCCGCCGCGGGGCCGTCGATCTTCGCGCGAAAGCCGAAAAGGGCCGCGCCGCCCTCGCGCCTCTCCCCCAGCTCCGGAAGGATCGGCTCGGCGCGCACAATCAGATCTTCGACGCTGGCCGCACCCGTCTGCCAGAGCTCCACGGGGCGGTAAAGGCCGCCGTCGTTGGCCCAATCGAAGCTGCGCGCACAGGGCAGGGCCGCGCTGGAGAAGGAGTTGTCCGCCGAGACGGTGACGATCCCCTCCCTCGCGCCGGCGAGGGCCTCTGTCAGTTCCACGGTGAAGGGCGTATAGCCGGAGCCCAGGTGCCGGGCGATCAGCTCTTCGCCGAGGTACACCTCCGCGTCGCGGTACACGCCGCGAAAGCGCAGGAAGGTGCGCCGGGCGGGGTCTTCCGCGCGCACGGCGGTCCGATACCAGCCCTTGCCCACATAGTATTGCCCCTTTTCATCGATGGACCAGGTGTGCGGCACGCGCACCTCGGCCGCGTTTTCGAGGCAGGAGGCGTCCCCTCCCAGGGCGAAGCGCCATTTTTCCACGGGGACGACCGTTCGTTTCATTGTTCTTTTCCTCCCTTGCTTCGCAAGGGCGAAGGCCGCTCGCCTTCGCCCCTATGCGCTTGGTCATTTTACTTATTCCACGGTGATCTCCGCCGAAGCGCTCTCCAGTCCCTCGGAGGAGAAGGTCACGCGGATCGCGCCGGGCTTGCCGCTGGCGCGCACCACCGCCATGACCTTGCCGTCGTAGGTGTCCCACTCGGTGTCCTGATACCCGGCGGTCGGCTGGGGATCGCCGCTGCCGAAGCCCTGCAGCGTGCCTTCGCCCTCGACCGTGACGGCTACGCGGCGCTTCTCGAACATCTTCTCAACGCCCGCCTTGTCCGTGAGAGCGCAGGTGACGAACGCCAGGCTCGCCTCGTCGGCGGGGATGCGTCCGCTGTCGGCCCGGGCGCGCAGGACGGTCTCGTTCCCCGCGGTCCGGAGCGTGAAGCGGCCCGTCTCCCTGCCGCCCGCGTAGCCCACGGCGACGATCTCGCCCGGCTCGTAGGTGACTTCGTACACCGCTGTGAAGCCGTGCTCGCGGCCCGCGGGCTTTCTGCCCTGGGAGACGCCGTTGATGAAGAGCTCGACTTCCTCGTCCACGGAATAGACCTCCGCTTCGGTCTTCTTGCCCTCGAAGCCCGGCCAGGTCCAGGAGGCGACGTTGTCCTTGTACATCCAGGCGGTCTGGGAGTGCTCGAGGCCGTACTTGTCCATGCGGATGACGGCGATGTAGGGCTCCCTGCGATCCCCGAAGACCGTCTCGCGCAGGTAGCTGATGGGCCGGCGCGTGCCGATCAGGTCGATATCGCCGATATAGGCGGCGCGGTCCGGGAAGTGGGAGGAGAAGTTCACGGTGCCGTCGTAGTAGAAGATGCCGCAGCCCGCCTCGCCGAGGTAATCGTAGCCGGTCCAGGTGTAATCTCCAAGGACGTGGGCGTTGTCCTCCACGATGCGCCAGAGGCGCACGATATCGGCGGGATACGTCTCCGTGCCGAGCACGGGCTTGTTGGGATGGAGCCGCTTTTCCAGTTCGCCGTGTCGGCCGGTGAGGTAGTTGTACCCGGCGATATCCGCGGCCTGGGCGCTCTCCTCCAGGGCCTCCGTCATGAGGGGATGCACGGCGAAGCCATCGCTGTTGAGCAGGCTCATCACCATGTTCATGCCGCCGACGCCCCCCTCGCCCGCGTCCGCCTGGGGCTGGGCCATGGCGCTGGGATCGACGCCCTGCGCGGCGAGGAGCTCGCCCACGATGCGCTGCATATTGCCGCCGCCCATGACGTTGATCAGGCCGTTGACGGCGGTGGTGGTGAAGCGGGTGGGATCCAGTTGGCGGAATGTATCGCACAGGCGGCGGTTGATGCGCCCGCCGGTCTCGTGGCCGAGGTCGAGGATCTCGTTGCCGGTGGAATAGAGGACCACCGAGGGGTGGTTGTAATCCTTGGCGACGATGCGCTCGATCTCCTGTTCCCAGCAGGTATCGAAGTAGGTGGCGAAATCGTTGCGGTTTTTGTGCTCGTACCACATATCGGCCACCTCGTCCATGACGATGAGGCCGTACTTGTCGCAGGCGGCGAGCATCTCCGGGCTCATGGGGTGGTGGGCGCTGCGGATGGCGTTGAAGCCCGCCTCCTTGAGCTGGCGGGCGCGGCGCTCCTCGGCGTCGGCGAAGGTGGCCGCACCGATGACGCCGTTGTCATGGTGGATGCAGGAGCCCTTCTGCTTGACGGGCACGCCGTTGATGCGCAGACCCGTCTCGGCGTCCAGCGTCAGGGTGCGCAGGCCGATGGTCTCGACGGCGCAATCCAGGACCTCCTCGCCGCGCAGCACCTCGACGGTGAGCCCGTAGAGGTTAGGCGCGTCCAGGTTCCACAACTTCGGCGCGGCGACGCGCAGATTCTGGCGCAGGGTCTCCCGGTCCTGGGAGAAGAGACCGACGCGGACGGTGTCCTCTTTGACCGTCTCGCCCGCGAAGGAGAGGCGGACGCGCAGGCTGACGGGCTGGCGGACGCGCGTAAGGTTGACGATCTTCGTCTCCACCTCGAGGATGGCTTCCTCCGCCGTCGCCAGGCGCGTGGTGGCGCGCACGCCGTCCGCGAGGATGTGCACGTCTCCGCCCACGAGCAAATTCACGTTGCGGTAGATGCCGCTGCCGGAATACCAGCGGCTGTTGGGCGTGGGGTTGTTGGTGATGACCTTGATCTCGTTCGTCTCCCCATAGCGCAGCAGCGCGGAAAGATCGACATAGAACCCGGAATACCCGTAGAGGTTCGTGGCGGCGTGGCAGCCGTTGATGTAGACCATGGCCGTCTGGTAGACGCCCTCGAACTCCACGAGCACGTCCTTGCCCGCCCATTCCGCCGGGGCCTCGAAGCGCTTCGTATAAGTGTACTGCCCGCCGGGATAGAAGCCCGTCTGGCCGCCGCTGAGGGCGTCCGGGGTGGGCGTTTCGTGGATCATGGCGTCGTGGGGCAGCTGCACGGGCTCGGCCTGCACCGCGCCGCCGCGCATGGCCTCCATCATGCCGCCGGAACCCTTGCTGAGGAGCCAGCCGTCGTTGAACCGTTTGCGTAGCATGGGGCATCCCTCCTGGATCGTATTCTTTCGCTGCCGCCTCCCTCCTTGCAGAAAACCCGCGCGCGGGCATACAGAAAACGGTTCGCGTCTCTTCGCGCCCGTTTGCGATGCGCGCGTGATTACCTCGGTGCGGCGCGGCGGCCATTTGTTGATATTATAACACCATTTTTACGCCCGGGCAACCGCGGCGGAAGAGCCTTTCTCATCCCGCGCGGCCGTCCGAAGCGGCATGGGCGTTTTTCGCCCGGGGGCAAAACGAAGGGAGCAGGCGTTCGGCCTGCTCCCCGGAGACGTGGGTTCTGTTCCGCAATCAAGGCTTGGCGGTGCCGCAGACAAGGCAGCTCTTGCCGCTGTTGACCGCGCCGCAACCCGGGCACTTCCAGTTCGCGCTCTCGGGGGCTGCGGGATCGGGGCGGGCGGTGCCGCAGAGCAGGCAGGAGAGGCCGGAGTTGGTCGCGCCGCAGTTCGGGCACTTCCAGTTGCCGTTGGCGTCCAGCTCCAGGACGGGCGGCAGCTCGGGCTCGGGCTCAGGTTCGGGTTCGTCGCCGGTGGGACGGGCCGCGCCGCAGACGAGGCAATTCGCGCCGGAGTTGGTCGCACCGCAGCTGCGGCACTGCCACGGGCCGCTCGGCGCGCTCGGAGCGGCCGCGACGATGTCGGGGCCGACCTCGTCCAGGCCGTCCACGGCGGTGTTATGGTAGAAATACCAATAGGTGTCCGGATGCGTGGGATCGCGCATGAGAGTCGCGTTATGCCCGAAGAAGCGCACGCTGGCCTGGGTGAAGGACGCGTCGTCCTCGATGGCATGGAAGGCCTCCTCGAACGCATCGAACTCCGCTTCCTGGTCGATGGACCTGCGGTACTCTCCCTTGTCCGGATAGCCGCGGCCGGAAGCGGCGTCCTCGAAGGTGCCGTCGAAGCCGGAATCCATCTGCACGGCGGTCTCCATGAAGATGGGCACTGCGCTGCCGGACTGGGCCTCCATGGTGAAGGGCCAGGCGAAGCCGACCACGCTCGTGAGGGTGGGATCGAGGATGAGGTACATGTCGATTCCGCCGTCCTCGTTCTCGCAGCGGACGCGCTCCCAGGCGTTCTCGCCGGCGGCGCCGGTTTCCACGATATCAAAGGTGCTGTTCTTCTGGATGAAGGTCGTGGCCCAGGCGCGCAGCGCCGCGCGCGTGGAGTCGAGGCTGCCCTTGAAGGGAGCGGTCAGGTTCGCGGCGAACTCCGGAACGAGAAGGGGATTCTCATCAGCGCCGACATAGTAGATGTACCAGACGAGGTTTTCCTCCTCGCTGAACGGCTCGCTGCGGACGCAGGAGCAGTGCTCGAACAGAGGCGTTTCGACCTTCGTGCCCACTTCTCCCAGAGAGATCTCGATCATCTTCCCGACCACAGCCTGCGCCTCGCTGGGGCTGTAGTGGATGGGCAGGCCGTCCGTGAGCTCCGCGTTGTGCATCTCGGCGCGCGCGGTATAGTAGGCGATGCCCGACGCGGTGGAGGAGATGTACGTGCCCGCGATGACCGACCCAAGGTCTTCATAGACGGTGGGTACCTTCTCCGCGCACATCTGCGCGAAGACCTTCTGGCCGTCCTCGGAGCGGAGCATGTAGATATCGCCGCCCTGGCCTTCCTGGTTCGTGATCGTGACGCGGTCCCACACCAGGCCGTCCGCGATGACGCCGCTGTCCGTGACGGTGACGGTGCAGCCCGGGACGTACTCGGCAAGGGCCGTATAGAATTCTTCCGCCGTGCCTTCGAAGGCCTCGGTGTACTGCTCCAGCCCATCGGGCATGGGCAGGGAGACGGCGACTGCGCTTTCCCCGTCGGGGCGGGCCGTGCCGCAGACCAGGCAGCTCGCGCCAGAGTTGGTCGCGCCGCAATTCGGGCACTTCCAAGCGCCGGTCTGCGCCGGGGCGGCGGGCTGCTCCACCGGCTCCTCGGCGGGCTGTTCCACCGGCTCATCGGCGGGCTGTTCCACCGGCTCATCCGCGGGCTGTTCCGGCGCGGCGGGGCGCGCGCTGCCCTCGGGCGAATTGTGGAAGACAAACCAATAGCGGTCGGTCGAGTCGTCCTCATAAGCCTGGAAGGCGGAGATGTAATGGCCGAAATAGGGGGCCGT
>CACZOT010000013.1 GCA_902782795.1 uncultured Eubacteriales bacterium
CCCCGCACATACTCCGTCCCCGCCTTGCTCATCACGTCCTGGGCCGCCTGGTATTCCGCCATGAGGCCGGCGTTTTTGCCGCCCATCATGGTCCCCAGCGCGCCGATGGACACCACCGCCGCCAGCAGGCAGGCCGCGCCCATCCGCCAATCGAACACGAACATCAGCACCAGCATGGCCACGAACATGGCGACCGTGCCCACGATGTCCGCCAGGTTGTGAGCCAGCAGCGTCTCCGTCTCGGCGGCCGCGCCGTCCAGGCGGTTGCGCAGGAGGCCGGAGGCGTTGCTGTCGAAAAAGCCCTGCGGCGTTTTCATCAGGTGGGCCATGCCCTGCTTGCGGATATTGGAGGCCGTGCGGAAGGCCGCCAGGTGGGTGCACATCAGGGCGCAGAAATAGACCGCAATGCCCGCCAGCGCAAAGGCGAAGGCCATCCAGCCGTATCGGGCGATACCCGCTGCCTCCGTCCAATTGGGAGCCACGGCGATCAGATCCCGGGCCACCAGCCAGATGCAGATGTAAGGCAGCATCCCCAGCACCATGGCCACGGCGGACAGGCCCAGCCCCAGGAAGGTGAGGCTTTTGTACCTGCCCGCGTAGCCCAGCAGGACCCGCAAGTCGCTCGGTTTCTTTTCCTTCATTTCGCGAACCTCCTCTTCGGCGCGTTGGGCACAGATGATAGTTAGCCTAGCTTAACTCGATGGCGGAGGAATTGCCTATCCCCTGTCGCGGGAATAGGCAGAACAGAAATCCTCCCGGATCGCGCGGCGGTTTGGACCCGTTTCCGGGCAAACGCCGCTTCACCGTAGTTAGCCGCATCTAACACAGTACAATGTACCACTGTACGCCCGTTGTGTCAAGAAAAAACCGCCGCCGCGCTATTTCACGCAGCGGAAGATCCCCTCCGCGTGGATGGTCTCGAGCTCGACCCGGCTGTACATTCCCCGGAGCCGCTTGGCCAGGCTGTCCTTGGTTTCGAAGGGCGGAGTAAAGGAATGCTTGGGGACGAAGACCCGGCGGACGAAGCGGTCCGTTTTCGCCATGCCGCCTTCCAGATAAAAACATCCGCAGAAGGTCCCGCCCGGTTTCAGCACCCGGAACGTCTCCCGGTAGGCGGCCTCCTTGTCGGGAAACGCGTGAAACCCGTTCAGCGAGAGGACGATATCGAAGCTCCCGTCGGGGAAGGGCAGCGCGCCAACGTCCCCCTGCCGGAAGGAGATATTGCGGATGTTCATGGCCTCCGCCCGCCGCCGCGCGTGGTTCATCATATCTGGGGAATAATCCAGACAGGTGATCTCCGCGTCCGGCAGGTTCTGATACATGGGCATGGTGATCACGCCCGTGCCGACGGGCACCTCCAGCAGCCTTCCGGAAAAGCCCTCCGGCACGCCGGAGAGCGCGCCGTTGATCCACTGGGCGGTGGTCTGCGCGTCGAAGCCCCACACCGCTCGGTTGAACAGCTTCCCCAAGGGCCTGGTGTAGGTGATCATGCCGTCGTAAAAGCCGGCCATGCCGCCGAGCTGCCGGTACGACGCCTGGATCTGCGCGTGTCTGTCCGTCATATCCTCCACTCCTCCAGAAAGCGGAACTCCCGCTCGAAGCAATCCCGGCGCGAAGCGTCGCACTCCTCCGGCCATTTTCTCTCCGCCGGGAAGGCCTTCTTCCAGGATTCCGGCGGATAGGTCCCGAGCAGGTGGCTGGCGTGCGGGTAGACCACCGCCTGCACGCGGTAGGGATACCCCGCCTCCTGCAGCTTGCGCTCCATCCGCCGGACGGCCGTTGGCGAAGGCCATTCGTTGTCCCGCTCCGGCGCGATGAGCAGGACGTCCGCGTGCATGTTTTCCACCTTGATGCGGGATTCCTCCGTCAGCGTCGCGTTTTCATAGAGCGAGCGCAGGAATTCGTTGCGGCGTTCGGTATCCTGCCGGCGGTACTCCCGCAGAGAACCGAAGAATCCCTTTTCCCGCTGGCCGGTGAACAGCGAGCAAGGGTAGTCTTTCCCCCGATAGCTGAACCAGGATCGACCGGTCGGCCTCCCGAAGATCCTGGGCTCCTCCACCACGTAGTCGAAGGGGCAGACGCTGAGCGCCAGGCGAATATCCGGGATCAGCGAAGCGCACAGCAGCGCGTAGGCCGCGCCGGAGGAGATGCCGTGGATGCCGATATACTCGAACCCGCTTCGCTTCAGCTCGGCCACGGCCCTTTCCACGTATTCCACCGGGATGCCGCGCATCTTTTTGGACATGCCCTTCCAGAAATAGAAGCCCAGGACGAGCACGGAATATCCGGCCGCGCGGAGGTATTCCGAATCCGCGATGCAGCGCTTCTCGTTCATGCTGGAGCCGTGCATCCAGATGATCGCCTTGTCCCTGTGGGACGTACCTTCGAACCAGCGGGCTTCAAAGCCGTCCGCCCGGAAGCTGTAGCTGTCCTTCATCGTTTCATCCCCTTTCGTTCCGTCGCCTGCCGCAAGGCTTTCTCGAAGGCCGCGAAGCGCGCCTCGTCCGGCAGCGTGGCGAGCAGGCCGCCGAACATAAAGGCGTTGCCAAGGCTCAGGAACATCGTCCCGATGCCCGCGCCGAGGGCGGTGCTCGGACCAAGGAGCACGGACAGCGCCAGCGCCGGGATCGTGCCGATCAGCACGCAGAACCAGCGGGCCTTCCGAGGGTAAGGCGTCTGGCCCTTGGAAAAGGCCTGGAACTGAATGATCATCATCGGCAGCCAGAAGACCGCCAGCAGCACATACAGCGGCTCGCCAAACCCGAAAAAGAGCAGGCCCGCCGCCTTCTGGGCCAGAGCCTCGTCGGCCTGGAGAAGGTACTTATACGCCAGGTTGAGTACGCCCATGTTCATATGGCATCCCACCGGGGCGAGCCAGATGTAGCCGAAGATCCCCGCCCGATAGAGGCGCGCCGATTTCGGCGCGGCGTCCGCCATGAGCCGGTACACGGCGAAGCAGGCGATCCCCTCCAGAAAAATGCCGAAAACGCCCAGAAGCCCGCCCGCGATCATCTGCCAATCCGCGAGGTTCGGCGCGCTGGCCATCACGCTCGTGGCGACGCTGACGCCCGCCGTGTTTTCGGCGTATCCGAGCAGAAAATCTCCGATCCCCGTGAGGATCGCGCCCAGCATCCCGATGACGAGCAGCTTTTTGATCCTCGCCCGGTCCAGGTTGTGTTCGATGCCCATCGTGTTCATCTCTTTCCTGCTTTTCCTTTCCCCTGAGAGCGCCTCCGGACGCGACGCCGGGTCCTCGAAAGGCGCGCCGTCATTGCGCCAGGATCCCGGCGATCTCGTCAAAATCCGCCTTGGATTCCCGGAAATACGGGAGCATCGCGTAGCAGTGGATCATGCCCGGGCGCTCCCGCACCGTATACCGTACCCCGTATCGCTTGCAGGCGTCGATGAAGTTCTGCTTCGCGCCGTAGAGTACCTCGTCCGTGCTGTACACGAAGTGGATGTGATCCACGCCGCTCAGGTCGCCCTTGGAGATGTGGATCATGTACTCCGGCACGTCGTCCCGGCCGTGCTTTTCATACCGTTCCACCTTTTCCATGAAGGCGTAATCCACCATCATGTCCTTGGGGTTATTGGCCCGCATGATCGCGCGCTCCGCGTCGTTCCAGGGCACCTCGCCGGGCGAGACCGCCACGATGTGCCTGGGCATGGGGAGCTGGGAGCCCATGGCGTTATTGTGGGCGGCGATTCCGATCGCCAGCGCGCCGCCCGAGGAAAAGCCGCAGGTGCTGACGTTCCCCGCCCCGTAGAGGCCGATCATCTGGCGGTAGCACTCGAAGGCCATTTCGTAGGCCTCGGTGATGCAGTGGTCGACGCACAGGGGATACATGGGGAACCAGACGTCCGCGCCGGTCTTTTGCACCAGACGCACGATCACGTCCACGTCGCCCTTGTCCGGCCCGATCATCATGCCCCCGCCGAAGAAATAGAGGACCGCCCTGCCCGCCCGTGCTTCCCCTTTCTGCACGATCAGGCATTTCCGCCCCAGGATCTCGCGCTCCTTGTAGACCGCCTTTTTGTCCCTGGGCATGTAGAAGCCGCGGCTGCGGTTCATTTTGCCCACTTCCTCCAGGAATCGCTCCTCCGGGAGGGAATACTTCTTCTTCATGCCGGACAACCGCGTCCCCAGGTTGATCAGTCTGGCTGCCAAACTCATCTTTTTCATCTCCCGCGAATTGTTTGCGTCCGAACCGCCCGAAGCCCTTCGGGATCTCTCTCCCGCTCGCCGTACGCCAAGGACGGCGTGGGAAGCGCCGCCGTCATTCTCCTCCCGACTTCAACAGCCGGATCCATTTTCGCTGCCGGTGCGCGTAGAACGCCCTGGCCCACAGCCAGGCGAAAACGGTCTTCCACCCGGCCCGAATCTCCACGCGGTCGGTATATTCCGTGCGGCCCCCGTCCAGCGGCCGGAGCCGGATCTCGTGGTTCCAGACGGGAACGTGTTCGTTCCCCCTCCCGGCTGCTGACGCCCTCCCGGTCGAACCGCACGATATGGATCGTGTGCGTGCCGAAGGGGATGCGCCCAAAGAGCCGAAACCGATAGGAAGAGGTTGTTCCCGCGCTCCAGCCTCCGGCCGCGCCGTCCACGGGCTCGAACGAGGCGTAGGGCCAGGCGATGTACTGCAGCGTCTCCAGCCTGCGCAGTTTTTGGAAGACCGCCTCCCGGTCCGCCGGAAAGACGGACGTTCTCTGTACGATCATCTCTTCTTCACCGGCTGACGCGGGCCACCCGCCGTGTCAGCCATCTCCTTGCGATTCTTGGTTTGAATTCTCTAACTATGATACAGCCTTTCGCTGCCTAATTCAAGGATCCTCTTCCCTGTTTTCCGAAGGGGCTCCTTTCCGGGGCGTTCAGGCCCGTTCTCTTTCCCCCGCGCCCTGGATGTACGCGTAAAACGCGTCGTGGAGCTGCCGCATCTCCTCCGGCGCTTTCATGGAGTGCCGGTACATGAACCTGTCTCCGAACCGGCTCCGGAACACGAAGCCCAGCGCCAGCGCGAGTGCCCCGACGGGGAGACAGCGGAAGAGGTCCATTTTGACGGGCGACAGCCGCAGCCCCCGCCGGCGGATCGCCCGGCAGTTTTCCTTGATCCTGGCCGCCGTCTTTCGCATCAGGCGCCGGTCCCGGCCCGCGCGCGGCGGGTCTTCCGCCTCGTAATAGGCGTCTGCCAGGGGGACGACCAGTCCCAGATGGCAGATCTGCCATCCATGCATATCCGGAACGATCTGACAGGGGATCCGCGCCTGATTCAGGATCTCCGCCAGCTTCTTTTCGCGCCCGTCCGCGCGTCCGATCGTCGTGGGCTGGATCAGCCGCGGGGTCAGCGCCGCGTCCAGCACGTCGCCGTCGAAACCGCCGCCCGCTCCGGGAAACGCGGGGAGGATCCTGCCCTTGCCGCAGATCGCCTCCCACCGGTCGTAAGGCTCCAACGAATTGACCATGGTGACGATCGTCGGACTGCGGTTATCCCGCAGTTCCTCCAGCGCCCGCGCGAGTTGGTCCGCGCGGACCGTCAGCAGGATATAATCGTATACGTCGTCCGCCTCCAGCGCTGTCAGCGCCCGGACGGAGGCGGTCCGTATCTCTTTGCCCTTTCTGTAGCGCAGCCCCTGCTCCCGCAGCACCTTCGCCCGGTTCCCCCGCGCGTAGACCGCGACATCCAGCCCCGCCTCCGCGAGCAGCGCCGCGTATAAGCTGCCGATCACTCCGGCTCCATAAATCAGAATCCGCATCGTCCAACCTCGAGTGTTCCGCGCCGGTTATGGCTTTCTCTTTTTTCTGCTGACCAGGAAGCCCCGCGCGTCTGTGACCGTCTCGTATTCCGCAGCCAGCTCGTTGCCGCTCCCGACGATGAGATAATCGCACCGCGCGCTGTTGCCGCAGGTCCCGCAGCGGATCAGCTGGCCGTGGATCTCCCGGATACCGAAGAAATCGCTGTTGCACAGGAGCGGCAGCACGTGCACAAGGCCATGAGCCTTGGCAAATTCCGCGTTCGGGCATTGGGTGAAGGAATACCGGGCGGCGTGACGCTCCCGGTCATAGGGCGCGTCGACGTGGACGAACCCCGCCGGATACCGCGCGATATCCTTCCTGTCCCGGTCTCCCGTCTTCCGGAAGACCTTGTCGATCAGCCACATGTCCAGCGGCCGGTTCAGGTTAAACACCTTCCCCAGCGCCGTAAACGGCCCCATGAACATCCCCTGGACAAACTCCTGCAATTCGGCGATCGGCGGCTGATCCGGCAGGGCGGGATAGAGCGCGAAGACCAGAAGCCCGCCGTAGATCGCCTTGGCGTGGCCGTTCTTTTTGCCGCCGTAGTCCGGGAGATCCGGCAGATAGGAATCGTAGTTGTTCGCCGTGTTCTCCCAGATCCGGCCCGCTTCGTTTCCGTATCTGTCCGCGAGCCACTTCTGCACCGCTTTGCAATAGGGCAGCTCGCTCAGTGGGATATGGTTCGCGATCGCCATCTCCATCCCGCCTTTCCCGGGGCGGCCTTCCCGGCCGTGTTCGTCTTCTCTAACCATTATACCCTCCAATGTAAAAAACACAAGAGACGCGCCCGTGTTCCGCCGCGTTCCGACGGGCGGACGGCGCGTGCCATATCACGACATCCGCGTAAAATTTCACGCCCGCCGCTTGCCCGCGGTCGGCGGCGATGTTATAATTCAAGATGTCTAACCGCTTCGCGCGCGAGGCGATTTTTCTTTTCGCCCTCGGTTAGCTATAGCTAACCTCGTGCCGAAGCGCCGACTCCGGCGGACGCATCGTTCGCCCCGATTTCATGCGCATGTGCGCGAAAGGAGAGTTCCACCCATGAAAAAGCTGGTCTCCCTGCTCCTGGCCGCGGTTCTGGCCGCCTCCCTGTTTGCCTTCGCCGCCGCGGAGGACGAGCTGGTCTACGGCACCGCCACCCTCACCTACGCCGAGTTCTACGCGGGCGACGTCTCCAGCACGGATTCCTATGACGCCGTCACCTCCGCCACCACCGGCAAATCCGGCACCTTCCAGAACACCGTCACCGATTTTGTGGACGCTGACGCCAACAAGGACGGCTACCATCTCACCGGCCTGGCCAACGTGAACGTGGCCGTTCCCGCCGCGGACGTGGAGGCCTACAAGGCCATCAACCCCACCTTCGTGGAGAACGCCGGGAAGCCCGCGCAGTATAAGCCCGTGACCGTCTCCAACGGCAAGGCCGTCTACGGCGCGACCGTGTGGAACGTCGCCGACACCGTCGCCGACGCCGCGATCGAGGTCGTCACGGATTCGCACTGGGGCGACTATCAGATCAACATCACCGAAAGCAGCACCGCCTATATCCGCAACACCCGCGAGGACGGCGACTTCGCCGTCAACAGCGGCATCCTCGGCATCATCGTGGAGACCGAGAGCGGCCTGAAGGTGGGCATGGAGCACCTGCAGAGCATCTGGGTGCAGCCCTGGGAGATCTCCTGGAACGTCTCCGTGGACAATTCCCACAACGAGGAGCTCGTCTACGACAACCTCCCCGAGCTGGACAAGCTCATGGGCGAGACCGTCACCAAGATCACCTTCATCAACGCGGACGACGCCTACGTCTTCACCTTTGACGGCGCGTACCTGCCCGTCAAGTTCGAAAGCAGCCTGAGCGTGGCGGACGCCGCCTCCGCGGAGGGCAAGACCGCCGTGACCCTCACCGGCCTGGTCGAGGACTACACGCCCGTCTGGAGCGTGCGCGGCCTCGAGAGCAGCGTGGAAGGCAACAGCGAGCTTTCCTGGACCGACGACCTGCCCGGCGCCTACACCCTCGTCCTCACGGACGGCAGCGGCAAGTACGCCCCCCTGAGCGCCTCCTTCGTGCTCTCCACCGACGTCCTGCCCGCAGCCTGGGACGGTGAGACGGGCGAGCTGACCCTGGCCGAGGGCTGCGACGAGGCCATGTTCGAGTGCTTCCTGGCCAACCTCGCGACCGTCAGCGTCAATGGCACGGAGTACATGGCCTCCGGCCGCGGCGGCGTCGTGATCATCAACAACATCGGCGAGCTCGATACCGAGGCCGCCGTCACCTCCGGCCGCGGCGCGGACGCCGTCACCACGCCCGTCTTCCCCGAGTCCGGCGACTATGAGATCACCGTGAAGGCCACCGGCTTCAACACTCCCCTGACCTTCACCGCCACCATCGAAAAGTAAAAAGGCGATCCTCCTGCCGCGCGGGTGGGCTTCTCCCTCCGCGCGGCCCTTTTTCATCCCCGAAAACAAACGCCAGAAAAGGAGCTCCAAACATGGTATTGCTGATCTCCCTCGCGCTCGCGGCCATCCTCGTCTTTCCGGGGCGGGAATTCATCCGCAAGCGGCAGGGGCTTTGTTACTGGGCGTGCTGCGCCGTTTCCGCGGGCGTGATCGCCTGCGTGTTCAGCGGAATATCCCAGAGCCTGACCGGCGTTGCGCAGACGCTGCTCAACGTGTTTTTGCAGGGCGGCCTGGCCGGGGCGCTGTTCATCTTTGTGATGTACGCAGGGGCCATGCCGGACAGAAGCGCCTTCCGCCGCGCGGTCATGCCGATCCGCGGGCCGCTCTCCATCATGGCCTCCATCCTCACCCTGGGGCACAACGTCGCCTACGGCCGCACATACTTCGCCTACCTCTTCACGCGCGCATCCTCGCTGCGCTGGAACGTGCTGCTGGCGGCGATCTGCTCTCTGGTGATGATCGCCGTCATGCTGCCGCTGTTCGTCACTTCGTTCCTGCGGGTGCGCAGGCGCATGAAGCCGCGTGCCTGGAAGCGGCTGCAGCGCCTGGCGTATCTCTTTTACGCGCTGATGTACGTTCATGTGCTCCTGCTCAACACCACCGGCGCGCGCGAGGGAAAGTGGACGGCGGTGCTGAACGTCGCGCTGTATTCGCTCCTGTTCCTCGTCTACGCCAGCCTGCGCCTGAGCCGCACCGCGCAAAAGGGCGGCCGCGAGGGCTGGACAGACTGGATCCAGCTGGCCTGCTCGGCCCTGATGATCGGCGCTCTCGTGGCGATCTTCCAGCTCGCTTCGCCGACAGCCGCCGCCCCGGAGGCGGATGCCGCCTACGCGGAGCCCGCCGCCTGGACCGACGGCAAATACAAGGGCGAGGGCGTCGGCTACAACGGCCGCTTGACGGTCTCGGTCGTGATCCGGGACGGCGCCATCAGCAAGGCGGTCTGCACGGGCAGCGTGGACGACGAACCCTACCTGACCGACGCCGTGGAGGGCGTGCTCGGCGCGATCGTTGAAAAAAACACCACGAACGTGGACGCCGTCAGCGGCGCGACGACCACCTCTGACGCCTTGATCGCCGCCGTGCGCGACGCGCTCGCCAAGGCCGTCGGAGAGTGACCGCCGCCCCTCCGGTCCATGCAAAACAAAGCGGACCTCCCCCCGGAGGTCCGCTTTTGCGTTGGGGCAGAATTCAGCGGGAGCGCTTGTTTCGGTACATCACCTTGCGTCCATGCCCTCGGCGTACTCTGCCTGGCCGGTGGGAACGCAAAGCCCGCAGGCAACGACGCCGTCCCCCTTCGCGCACCAGGGCGTGTGCGCCGCGCGGCTTGCAGGCGTTGCGGCGGAGGCGGCGCACATGGAGGATGTCGAAGGAAAAACCGCCGTCCTGGGCTTCGATGAGGCTCTCGCCGCGGGAGGCGCGTTCGCACCGGTCCGCCCAGCCGGCGACCAACGGCGAAGGGGCGCCCCGCGCGCAATACGGCCGCCACGGTCCCGGCGATGTCGTTCCCGTACTGGCTGCGGGGGGCAAAAAACGCCCTGTCCGCGCGGACCGAGGTCCCCAATTCTGCGGCCTTTTTGGGGGAGGATTCACTCTCGGCAGGCTCCTCTCAGGTGTTCTATCGTCGCCGAGGGCGGAGAATTGGGCCGGACAAGCCGGGCGATTTTGTGGTACAATCCTCCTGTGGGAGGAAAGGAGGCGCAGGCGGATGATCGAACAGGACAACGGGCGGATCCTCGCCCTGCTCAGCGCGTATTTGAACGAGCGGCCCCGCGCCGTGGAGCCGGCGACGCTGCGCGAGCTGATCGACGAATGCGGCCTGGACGCGGAGGAAGCGTATCTCCTCGCGCTGGCGGGAGCGATGGGCCTGGATATCGCCGACGACCGCGCCGACCGGGATCTCTTCGAGCGCTATCTGCGCGGATGGGTGCGGCGGCTGGACCCGGCCATCTACACCGCGGATCCCTACTTCAGCCGCGTGCGCGTGCCGGAGAAGCGCCTGGGCCGCTGGGAGCTGCGCCGCCAGGCCTTCGCCCCCTGCGAGCTTATCGTCTGCGGGGACATGACCCGCTCCCCCGACGGGCGGATCCACGCGCGCCTGGGCTGGTTCGGCGAAGAGTTCGCCTACCCCGCCGTGCTCGAGGGCGGCCGCGAGTGGATGCTCATCACCCCCAACGAGATCGAGACCATGCGCCCCGCCGTCGCGAAGGCGCGCGGGCGTGTGCTCGCCTTCGGCCTGGGGCTGGGCTATTTCCCCTTCATGGTCTTAGAAAAGACCGAAGTCTCTTCCGTGACCGTGGTCGAGCGGGATCCGAACGTGCTCTCCCTCTTCCAGGAGGAGCTCCTTCCCCAGTTCCCGCACAAGGAGAAGATCTCCCTCGTGCATGCGGACGCCTTCGATTTCGCCCGCGAGCGCCTGCCCGGCGGCGGCTGGGATTTCGTCTTTACCGATCTCTGGCATGACGCCGGGGACGGCCTCCCCCTCTACCTGCGCATGAAGGCGCTCGAGCCCCTGGCCCAGGGCGGCGAGTTCGCCTACTGGATCGAGCCGACCCTCCGCTGTTACCTGTAAGGCCCCTTGGGACCCGCGTCTCTTTCGCGAAAAAAGGCGGGGCCGCGCGTTTGGCGCGGCCCCGCCTTTTGGGGTTGGTTTGTTTGTCAATCCGCCACGACGACCTTTTTCCCGGGCACGTATTTCTGCCACCAGATGACCTCGCTCGAGCGGGAGAGCAGGCCGTCGATGAAGGACCAGGAGGCGGCGGTATAGCCGTCCAGGGTCTGGCCGTCGCTGGAGTGGAGCACGAACGTCTCCACGTCGGCGGCGTCCGGCGCGCACAGGGGCACGGCGATGAGCCAGCCGTAATCGTCCGTGAGGCAAGCCACGGCGACGTCCTTTTGCACGCCGTCGCCCAGGGTAGTAAAGCTCGCCTCGGCAAAAAACCGCAGATCGTTCGCCGTGGGGTTGGCGCCGTTGAGGGCGAGCGTCTCCACGGCGGATTTGTATTCGCCGTAGCTCATAAGGCTGAGCGCTTCCTTGGCGCGGGTGAAGAGATCCTCCGGCAGGGACCCGGAATACCCGTCCGCGAGGGAGACGGCGGGCAGCAGCGCCAGCGCGACCAGAAGCGCGCAGGCCAGCAGGCGTTTCTTGTTCATACCGATCCCTCCAAATGGGTTTTCTGCTCTTTAGACGCTGCGGGCGGTGGCGCGGTTCCGGCGGGAAGCGGCCTTTTTCCAAGTTTTTCGCGCTGACAGTATACACGATCTCTCCCCTCCGCGCAACGCCTTCGCTCCCCCGTTTTTTTCCAAGATTGCCTGCATGCGCGTTTCCTGCTATAATGGGATATGGCTGGGAGGACGCCCTTTTTCCGGGCCGGTCCGCCCCGCCGCAGCATCATCTTTTCGGAAAAGAACGGAGGGTTTTTCTTGAGACCGCTCATCCTTTCCTGCAATACCGGCGCCGGGCACAATTCCGCCGGCAAGGCCATCCGCGAGCAGTTCCAGAAGCGGGGCGTCGACTGCCCGATGATGGACGCCCTGGCCTTCGCCTCGGAGAGCCTTTCGCGCTTCATCTGCAACGTATACGTCCAGACCACCATCCGCGCGCCGGGCGTCTTCGGGGCGTTTTACCGCGCCAGCGAGGCGACGAGTTCCCCCCGCGTGCGCTCGATCTCCTACTTGGCCAACACGGGCTATTCCCACCGCCTCCACCGCTATCTGGAGGAGAACCGCATCGATACCGTGATCATGCCCCACATCTTCCCCGCGGAGAGCATGACCCACATCCGCAAGCGCTACCATATCCGCGTGCAGACCTACATGATCTCCACCGATTACGATTGCTGCCCCTTCGTCGAGGAGACCTCGACGGACGCCTTCTTCATCCCCCACGACTCCCTGGCGGGCGAGTTCATCCGCCGCGGCGTCCCCGAGGAGCGCGTGCTCGTCTCCGGCATCCCCACGGCGGAGAAATTCGCCTCCAAGACGCCCAAGGCGACCGCCCGCGCCGAACTCGGCTTCCCCGAAAAGACGCCGATCATCCTGGTGATGAGCGGCTCCATGGGGTTCGGCCACGTGGAAGACATGGTGCGGCTCCTGCGCAACCGCATGCCGGACGAGGCGCGCATCGTCGTGCTCGGCGGCAATAACGAGCGCCTCAAGGCTTCGCTCCGCCATGCCTTTGAGAGCGACCGGCGCATCGAGGTGCACGATTTCACCACCCGGGCCGATCTCTATATGGACGCCTGCGACGTCATGCTCACCAAGCCCGGCGGGCTCACCAGCACAGAGGCGGCCGTCAAGAACGTGCCCCTGGTGCATACCGACCCCATCCCCGGCTGCGAGACGGATAACCTCAGCTTTTTCACGCACTTTGGCATGTCCGTCTCCGGCAAGGACCTGCCCGAGACCGCCGACGCCGCCATCCGCCTTCTCACCCGGCCTGATCTGCAGCGCGCCATGGCCGAGGCCCAGCGCCGGAATACCAACGCGCGCGCCGCTTCGGATATCGTCGAGTACATCCTCGACCACGCCGCGCGCTAGGAAACGCTGCGCGCCATCCCCGCGCGGCTGAAGCCGCGCGTCGACGGCGCCGCCCCGGGGGACCGCCCGCGCGCGGGGCTTCTCACGATCCCGCCGGGACAGCGGCCCGCGAGACCGAAGCCCGGGCGATCCGTTTGGAAAGCCGGTGTGCGAAGGAGCGCGTCCCGACATCATGGGCCGGCTTTGGGGACGCGCCAGCAAAGGAGGAACATCATGCGCTAC
>CACZOT010000014.1 GCA_902782795.1 uncultured Eubacteriales bacterium
CGTCGGCGGCCTCTTCATCCTGGGCACCGAGCGGCACGAGTCCAGACGTATCGACAACCAGCTGCGCGGCCGCGCCGGCCGCCAGGGAGACCCGGGCTCCAGCCAGTTCTTCATTTCGCTGGAGGACGACCTCATGCGCCTGTTCGGCTCCGAGCGCATCCAGGGCATCGTCCAGAGGCTTGGCATGCAGGAAGGGGAATCCATCGAGTACGGCCTGCTCTCCAAGCAGATCGAGGGCGCCCAGAAGCGCGTCGAGGCCCGCAACTACGATATCCGCAAGAGCGTTTTGCAGTACGACGACGTCATGAACCAGCAGCGCGAGGTCATCTACGCCCAGCGCCGCCAGGTGCTCATGGGCGAGGATATGCAGAAGGTCATCTCCGACATGCGCGACAGCCTCATCCGCGAAAACGTGGAGCGCGCCTGCGCCAACGAGAAGGAGCCCGAAACCTGGGAGATCGACGCCCTGGCCGAGCACCTGGAGACCATCTGCCTCAAGAAGGACACCCTGCGCCCGCTGTTCGATTCCATGAAGGATCTCACCCGAGAGAACTTCATCAGCGCCCTGATTGAGCGCTCCCGCGCCTTCTACGCCGAGCGGGAGAAGATGCTCGGCGAGGTCGGCATCGACATGCGCGAGTTCGAGCGCATCGCCCTGCTCACCGCCGTGGACCGTCATTGGATGGACCACATCGACGCCATGGACCAGCTGCGCGACGGCATCGGCTTGCGCGCCTACGGCAACCGCGATCCCATCGTCGAATACAAGCACGAGGGCTTCGATATGTTCGACGAGATGACCGAGCGCATCCGCGAGGACTGCCTGCGCCGCCTCTACATGGCCGTGCTGGTCCGCCCGCCGGAGCGCAAGGAGGAGGAGCGCAAGATCGTCGCCAGCCACGGCGGCGAGGCCGAAAAGAAGGGCCCGGTGCGCACGGGCGTCAAGGTCGGCCGGAACGATCCCTGCCCTTGCGGCAGCGGCAAGAAGTATAAGGAATGCTGCGGGAGGGGCAAGGTATGAGCCTTGTCCTTCCGGAAGCGGTGCGCCGCGCCATCGGCGGGGCGGAGCTCGTCGGGGACGATACGGGCCGCTCCGGCATGCGGGTCTTCCGCGCCGGGAACGCCTTTTTGAAGATCGGCCCGGCCTCCTCGCTCGAACGCGCCGCCCGCATGCAGGAATTCTTCGCAGCGAAGGGCCTCTCCGCGCCGCTGCTCGTCTACGAGCGGACGGATGAGGAGGATTACCTCCTCGCGGGGGCGGTCCCGGGCGTCTCCTGCATCGACAAGGGGCTGCTGGCGAAGCCGGAATGGCTCTCGGCCAAGCTCGGCGAGACGGCCCGCATGCTCCACGAGACGGAGGCCTCCGGCTGCCCGTACCGCGATTGCAACGAGCGCGAGGCCGGGGCCCTGCGCCGCGAAACGGGGCGGGAGCTTCCCGAGGCGCGCCTGTTGCGGGCCGAGGTCCTCGTGCAGGGGGATTTCTGCCTACCCAACGTCTTTTTCCGCGGCGGGGCCTTCTCCGGCTTCATCGACCTGGGAGAGGCGGGCGTGGGGGACCGGCATCTGGACCTGTACTGGGCGCTCTGGTCCCTCGAATACAACCTGCGCTCGGACCGCTGGAACGACCGATTCCTGGACGCCTACGGCCGCGACAAGGTGGACGGGGAACGCCTCGCCGCCTGCCGCGCCATGCATCAGTAAACACACTTAGTATATTGGAGGAAACCGCATATGATCGAGACCGAAGGCTTCCGCCAGGAGCTTGCCTCCGTGCGCGAAAAGATCGCCGAATCCGCCGTGTCCCTGAACATCGAGCACCTGCGCGAGCAGCTGGTCGAATACCAGGAGGACATGGCCTCGCCCGGCTTCTGGGACGATATGGACCGCGCCCAGCGGGTGGCGACCAAGGCCCGCAACGCCGAGAACCACATCCACCAGGTGGAGGGGCTCTCCTCCCGCGCGGACGATCTCGAGGTGCTGATCGATCTGGCCGAGGAGGCCGATGACCGCGACAGCATCCCCGAGATCCAGAAGGAATTCCAGGAAATGAACAAGGAGCTGGAGACCATCCGCCTCACCACGCTCCTCTCCGGCGAGTACGACGCCTGCAACGCCATCCTCTCGCTGCACGCCGGCGCGGGCGGGACCGAGGCGCAGGATTGGACGCAGATGCTCTACCGCATGTATACGCGCTTCTGCGAGCGCATGGGCTTCCAGGTGCGCGAGCTCGATCTGCTGGACGGCGACGAGGCGGGCATCAAGTCCGTGACGATGGAGGTCAACGGCGAATACGCCTACGGCTTCATGAAGAGCGAGCGCGGCGTGCACCGCCTGGTGCGCATCTCGCCCTTCGACGCCAACGCCCGGCGGCATACCTCCTTCGCCTCGCTGGACGTGGCCCCCGTCATCGAGGGCGACGGCGAGATCGAGATCCGCAACGAGGATCTGCGCATCGATACCTACCGCGCTTCCGGAGCAGGCGGCCAGCACGTCAACAGGACGGATTCCGCCGTGCGCATCACCCACATCCCCACGGGCATCGTGGTGCAGTGCCAGAACGAGCGCAGCCAGGTGCAGAACAAGGAGACGTGCTTTCGCATGCTGCGCGCCAAGCTCGCTGAGCTCAAGGAGCGCGAGCGGCAGGAGACCATGAGCGAGGTCAAGGGCGAGCTCAAGAAGATCGAATGGGGCAGCCAGATCCGCTCCTACGTGTTCCAGCCCTACACCATGGTCAAGGACCATCGCACCGGCTACGAGGTGGGCGATATCAGCGCCGTGATGGACGGCGACCTCGAGGGCTTCGTCACCGCCTACCTCCAGGCGCTGTAAAGCATGCGCGCCGCAGCCGCACGAAGGACGGCCGGGCTCCTGGCCGGGCAGATCGGCCTGATCGCATTGGCGATATTGCTCGTCGCCCTCTGTACGCCTTTGCATATCGCGCTTCTCCGCCAGACCGGGGCCGAGGCGCGCATGGGCCTGAACGAGGCGCAGCTGCGCGAAGTCGCCTGCGCCATGACGGCGTCCATGCGCGGCGAGGGCGAGGCAGGCCTGGAAAAGTGGTTCATGGAGGACGAGATCGAGCATATGCGCGACGTGCGCGGCCTGGTGCTGCTGGGCTGGCGGGTCGTCGGGGCGTGCGCGGCCATATGGGCGCTGGGCGTTTTCAGCGCGCGCGGGCTCGGAAAGCGGGCGCGGGCGAACTGCGCCCTGGCTGCTCTGATCGCCGTCGGCCTGCTGGGGGCGGGGATCGCCATCGCCTTCGCGGTGGATTTCTACGGCGCATTCGTGGCCTTCCATCGCCTCTTTTTCCGGAGGAACACCCTCTGGCTTATGGATCCCCGCATCCACCGCATGGTAGTCGTCTATAATGAAGCGTTCTTCACGCGGGCTGTGGCCGTGATCGGCCTGATCAGCCTCGCGTCCCTGTTGCCGCTGGTCCGCGCCGCGATGCGCGGGCGGCGGTGATCTTTTCAAAAGGAAGGAATCAAGCCTATGCGATACGAAGCGCGCATGCGCGAGAGGACGGAGGAGCTGCGCAGGAGCGGCCACGCGCTCGTCATGGCCGTGGAGAGCTCCTGCGACGAGACGGCCGTGGCCGTGGTGCGCGACGGGCGCGAGCTGCTCGCCAGCGAGATCACCTCGCAGATCGATATCCACGCGCTCTACGGAGGCGTGGTGCCGGAGATCGCCAGCCGGTCCCACGTGGAGGCGCTCGATCCCCTGTGCGACCGCGCCCTCGCCGCGGCGGGCGTGCGGCCGGAGCAGATCGACGCCGTGGCCGTCACCTGCGGGCCTGGCCTGGTGGGGGCGCTGCTCACGGGCGTGAGCTGGGCTAAGGCCTGGGCTTGGGCCATGGATAAGCCGCTGGTGGGCGTGAACCACATCGAGGGGCACGTCAGCGCCAATTACATCGCCCATCCCGAGCTGGAGCCGCCCTTCCTCTGCCTGGTGGCTTCCGGCGGGCACAGCCATATCGTCAACGTGGACAGCTACGGGTCCTACACGCTGCTCGGCCAGACCACCGACGACGCCGCTGGAGAGGCCTTCGACAAGGCTGCGCGCGCCCTTAGGATCCCCTACCCGGGCGGTCCGCTCCTGGACAAGCTCGCCGAAACCGGCGACGACCGGGCCTATCA
>CACZOT010000015.1 GCA_902782795.1 uncultured Eubacteriales bacterium
CGCTGGTCTTGCCGGAGCCCGCCGCGCCCACCACCGAGAGCACGGGCTCCTTCTCCACGCGGATGGCGGCGTTCTGCTCGCTCTGGATGGAGGAGACGATCTGCCGCATGTGGCGCGAGGTGGATTGGGAGAGGATATCCAGGAGCATGTGGTCGTCGATGGAGACGGACGTATCCACGAAATACTCCAAGCGGCCGTCCTTCATGCGGTACTGGCGCTTGAGGAGGAGATCCCCCGCGATGACGCCGGAGGGGGATCGATACGAAGCCCGGCCCGGCCCGGCCTCGTAGTACAGGCTGCAGACCGGCGCGCGCCAATCGTGCACGAGGAGGTCTCCCTTCTCGTCGCGCAGGCTGTACAGCCCCACGACGATGCGCTCCGTTTCGTCCTCGCCGTCCTCGCGGAAATCCACGCGGCCGAAAAACGGGGAAAGGAGCATGCGGCGGCAGCGCGCGGCGAAATCCCGGTTGAAGGCCTTGCGCGCCTCAAAACGGCCCAATTCGATAGAGAGCATTTCCAGGTCCTGCGGGGAGAGCGCGGTGGGCTTGAGGCGCAGTTCGTCCCAGGCGTCGGCAAGGAGCATACGGATTGTCTGCTCATGCGAGGCGGTGTATTCGGAAGACTGGCTGATGACGGCCAGAAGCACTTGCTGCACGCGGGCGGTGTATTCGCGTTCCCGGCGCAGCTCTTCCTGATAGGACATGTACTCTCTCTCCTTTCCGGGGCAAGGGGTTATTTCAACAGTTCCGGGGGGATGGGGCGGCCGCGGAAGTAGGTCTCGCGGTCCTGCTGGCCGATGGGCCGGACCACGCGGCAGGGAACGCCCATGGCCACGACGTTCGCGGGGATATCCTTGGAGACCACCGCGCCCGCGCCGATGACGGAATTGTCCCCGATGGTCACGCCGGGCAGGATGATCGCGCCCGCGCCGATCCAGCAGTTTTTGCCGATGTGGATGGCGGCGTTGAACTGATACCCCTGCTCGCGCAGCTCCGGCAGGACCGGGTGCCCGCCCGTGGCCATGGTGACGTTGGGGCCGATCATGGTCCTGTCGCCGATGTAGATGTGGGTGTCGTCCACCACGGTGAGGGCGAAGTTGACGTACACGCCTTGGCCCATGTGCACATGGTGGCCGGCCCAGTTGCCGTAGAAGGGAGGTTCCACGTAGCTGCCCTCGCCGAACTCGGCGAACATCTTCCGGCAGAGCTCCTGACGCTTTTCGCCCTCGTCCGGATGGGAGTGGTTGAATTCATACATAAAGTGGAGATACGACTTCTGCTCCCGCATGATCTCCGGGTCGGCGGGCTGGTAGATCTCGCCGCTGTGCAAAAGCTCTTTTTCGCTGCGCATGGCGCTGTTCCCTCCTGACGGTAAAATGGGGTCCGGTAATCTCTAATTATAACAAAAAAAGCCCCGGGACGCAACGGTTTTGGGCCCAAAAGCCGGAAATGGGCGGCCTTCCCGAAGGAAGACCGCCCGAAAGGGGGATATGTTGGAAATCAGTCGTGGGAGGGCGTGTGCAGGGTGACCTCGATGGTGAGGGTCTCGTAGCCGCTCGCGCCGCGGCCGCCGCGGCTGGAGGAGCGGGAGGAACCGAAGATGGAGCCGTTGCCGCTGTCCTGCGTGCCGCCGAAGTAGTAGGAGTAGAGGCTGGAGATGGCGTTCAGGTCGGCGTAGCGGACCACGGTCAGCTTGACGACGTCGCCGTCGGCGTGCTGATCCAGCTCGGTGGTGAGCTCGGCCATATCGGTCACGCGCACGCCGTCGATCTCGGTGATGAAATCGTACTGCTGCAGGCCCGCGGCCTCGGCGCCGCCGCCCTTGAGGATCTCGGCGACCATGACGCTGGCCGGCGGATCGTTGGGCATGGGCTCATCCGGGCCAGGCCAGGAGGTGGCCATGATGCCCAGCTGGGCGCGCTGCACTTCGCCGTACTCGATCAGGTCCATGGCGATGGGGTAAGCCGTGTCCACCGGGATGGCGAAGCCCAGGCCCTCGAAGGAGACGGAGGAGTAGGCGGAGCCGGAGTACTTCAGGGTGTTGATGCCGACCAGCTGGCCAGCGACGTTGAACAGGCCGCCGCCGGAGTTGCCGTTGTTGATGGCCGCGTCGTGCTGGACGTACTTGATCTGGCGGGAGGTGTTCTGGGCGCTGACGTTGCGCTCCAGAGCGGAGACGATGCCCTGGGTCACGGTGTTGGCGAGGGCCTCGCCGCCGGGGTTGCCGATGGCCACGACCGTGGAGCCGACGAGCAGATCGGCCGTGGTGCCGATCTCGACGGGCTTGAGCTCGTCCGCGCGCTCAACCACCTGAAGCACGGCCAGGTCGGTGGAGGAATCCGTGCCCGCGATCTCCGCGTCCACGTATTCGCCGTCCGGCATGAGGATCTTGAAGGAGTTGCAGTTCTCGATCACATGGTAGTTGGTCAGGACGTAGCCGCCCTCGGCGATGACCACGCCGGAGCCCTGGCCGTAGAGCTGGTCCACCGTCTCGCCGGTGGAGCGGTCCCAGCGCTGCACGTAGCTGGAGACGCCCACCACGCTGGAGGCGGTCTTCTGCGTCACGGCGATGGCCGGGCTGGGGTCTGCAAGGGGAGCGGTGGGGGCGTTTTCCGCCGCGGCTCTGGTGGAGAGCATCGCGCCGCCCGCGAAGGCCGTCGCCATCAGCATCAGCGACAGGACGACCGCGAGAATGTTTTTGCGATTCATATGCATCTTTTTCATCTTTCAACCCTCCTTTTCTGGGTACGGCTATAGCATAACATGGAAAATGCGAAAAAGTGTGAACGGTCTTTGAACAAGCGTGCAACAAGCGGCGAGCAAAATGCAAACGTTCTGTGAACGGCCGTCCTTGTGCGAAGGGCCGGACAATGGTATGATATCTCCAAAGGGCGCGGAATATCCGCCGCGCCGGGAGGAAACGCGATGTACCTGACCATCGGCATGCTCGCCCATGTGGACGCGGGCAAGACCACCTTCTGCGAACAGCTCCTCTACCACGCCCACGCCATCCGCAGGCGCGGGCGCGTGGACCACGCCGATTCCTTCATGGACGATCATCCGCTGGAAAAGAGGCGTGGCATCACCATCTTCAGCCAGCAGGCGTCCTTCCCGCTGGAGGGGAACACCGTCCAGATCGTCGATACCCCCGGCCACGCGGATTTTTCCGCGGAGATGGAGCGGGCTCTCTCGGTCCTGGACGCGGCGGTGCTTCTGGTCTCCTGTGTGGAGGGCATCCAGGCCCATACCCGCACCATCTGGCGGCTGCTGGAAAAATACCGCGTGCCGGTGCTGGTCTTCTGCAACAAGACCGACCGGGCCGGGGCCGACCCGGAAAAGCTGGCGCGGGATCTCCGGCGCGAGTTTTCCGGCGATATCGTCCCCATGAGCGCATGGCCGGACGAGGATTCCTTCGCCGAGGAGATCGCCGCGCGCGACGAGGGCCTCCTGGCCCGCTATCTCGAGGGCGAGTTCGACCGCGAAGCCTGGCTTTCCGCCTTCTCCGGCCAGTTCCGGAAGCGGGCGGTCTTCCCGCTGCTGACCGGCTCGGCCCTGCAGGACGAGGGGATAGACCGGGCCCTTTCGCTGCTGGCGGCGCTGCTGGGGCGCTTCCCGGATCCGGAGGCGCGGGCGGGAGAACCCTTTTCCGCCCGGGTGTACAAGGTCCGCGCGGACGCCCCGAACGGGCGGCTGGTCTACATGACGGTGCTCTCCGGGGCGCTCTCGGTGCGCGATAAACTGGGCGAGGAGAAGGTCAGCGCCCTGTACGCCGTCCAGGGCGGGCAGCTCCAGCCCATCGAGAGGGCCGTGCCGGGCATGCTCGCGGCGGCGGTTGGCCTTTCGGCGCGGGCGGGAGAGCGCGTCGGCGCCGGCGCGGGCGAAGAGGAGAAGGCCCTCTCTCCCATGCTGCTGACCACGGTCGAGGCCGCGGACGGCGCGCCCGTCTCGCGCTTGCTCGCCGCCATGCGCATCCTGGAGGAGGAGGACCCCCTCCTGGCCGTGGAGCAGACCGAGGGCCGGACCAGCGTGGATGTGCGCGTGATGGGCAAGGT
This sequence comes from uncultured Eubacteriales bacterium, assembly GCA_902782795.1. Taxonomy (GTDB): domain Bacteria; phylum Bacillota; class Clostridia; order Christensenellales; family Aristaeellaceae; genus UBA1224. Next base: position 4,052 of record CACZOT010000015.1, read on the forward strand.
GCACATCGAGGTGCTGGAGAGCGTGCTTTCGGAGCGCTTCGGGATCAAGGCGCATTTCGGGCCCTGCCGCGTGCGCTATCTGGAGACCATCCGCGGCGAGGCCATGGGCGTCGGCCATTACGAGCCCCTGCGCCATTACGCCGAGGCGCGCCTTCTCCTGCGGGAAGCGCCGCGGGGGAGCGGGATCTCCTTCGAGAGCCGCTGCCATGTGGATTTCCTGCCCCTGCAATGGCAGAACCTCATCCGCGAGACCCTGCTCAAGCGGCGGCACAGGGGCGTGCTCACCGGCGCGGAGCTGACGGACGTTACCATCATATTGCTCAACGGCCGCTTCCACCTCAAGCACACCGAGGGAGGGGATTTCTACGAGGCCTGCGGCCGGGCCGTGCGCAACGCTCTCATGAAGGCCGAGAGCGTGCTGCTCGAGCCCGTGTGCCGCTTTACCGTCACAGCGCCGGCGGAGCGCTTCGACGCCGTGGTGCGGGAACTGTTGCGCATCCACGCCGAGACGGCCGATATGGAGCGCGGCGAGGAGACCTGCACCGTCTCCGGCACGGCGGCCGCGGCGGCGTTCCTGAGCCTTGTGGAAGACCTGCCCGCCCTCACGCACGGGCGCGGCGCGGCCCAGTGGGAGGCCGTCGGATACGTGCCCTGCCGCGACGCGGAAGCCGTGATTGCCCAAACGGGGTACGATCCCCTCGCGGACGTGGAGAATTCCCCGCATTCCGTCTTCTGCGCCAAGGGGGCGGGGTTCGTGGTGCAGTGGGACAAGGTAGAAGAATGGGCGCACACCGCCGAATCCGCTTCCTACGATTAGGATGGCGCGGATATGTGAAGAAACGGTCGCTGTTTGTTGACTTTTTGTTTTCCGCGTGCTATGCTTGGCGGGAAGGAGGGTTGATCCCCATGAAGAAAACGATCGCTCTGGTTCTGGCTCTTGTTTTTGCCCTTTCCCTGACTGTCGCCTTCGCCGAAAACGACGCGCAGAAGGCCGCCTGGGTCGCCTCCAAGACCAACGCCGTGCGCACGATGTTCGACACCGAAGGCTACAAGTACGATTACAGCTCCGACCGCAACCGCTTCAAGGCCACCTTCTCCATCAACAGCGAGATGAAGGAAGTCACCGTCTGGACGTTCATCAATTACGATCTGGTCGAGTTCAACGCCGATTACCCCGTCAACGCGCCCGAGGACAAGGTGGACGAGGTCGCCGTGTTCTTCACCCGCATCAACGAGTTCTTCCGCATCGGCCAGTTCTACATGGGCTATGAGGACGGCCTCATGGGCTACAAGGTCGTCGTCTACACCGAGGAGGCCGATCCCACCCAGGATTGCCTGTACTGGGCTCTGCGCCTGAGCGTGCGCGAGGCGGAGATCGCCGGCGACGCCCTGAACGATCTGCTCACCGGCGCCATGACGCTCGACGAAGCCGTCGATGCCGTCGACAGCATCATAAACGGCTGATAACCTCTTTCCAATCGATAAAAACCCCCGCGCTTCCACAGGGGAAGCGCGGGGGTTTTTCTGCGCCGCCGGCGCGGCTTTCGCTACTCCGTGCGCAGCGCCACGACCGGGTCGCGCCGGGAGGCGAAGCGCGCGGGGATGAGCCCGGCGACGAGCGTCATGAACATGCTCGCGGCCACCAGCAGCGCCGCGCCGAGGGGCGGCAGCTGGGCGATATGCTCGATCTCGGCCAGGCGATAGACGATGGCGCTGGCGGGAATGGTGCACAGCCACGCGACCAGCACGCCGATCGCGCCGGCGGCAAGGCCGATGACCAGCGTCTCGGCGTTGAAAACGCGGTAGATATCGCGCCGGCTCGCGCCGATGGAGCGCAGGATGCCGATCTCCTTGGTGCGTTCGAGGACGGAGATGTAGGTGATGACGCCGATCATGATGGAGGAGACCACGAGGGAAATGGCCACGAAGGCCACCAACACCCAGGTGATGGCGTTCACGATGGTGCTCACCGAGGACATGAGCAGGCCCACGTAGTCGGTGTAGCGGATCTCCTTTTCGGGCTCGCCCGCCTCGCGCACGGAGGCGTTGTAGGCGTCGATCAGGGCGACGATGCGGTCCTTGGCCTCGAAATCTTTGGGGTAGATGCGGATGGAGCCGGGCTCGGCCTCGTCCTGGGCGCCGAGCCGCGCCAGGGCCTCGGCGCGGGTGACGCCGCCGAAGAGCTGGGGGAAGGTGGCCTGGAGCGCCGCGGCGCGCGTCGCCTCGGGCAGGGCGGCGAAGCCCGCCAGCGCTTCGGGGGAGTATCCGCTGGCCTCGACGGCGGCGAGGATCTCATCGGCGGGGGCATCGGCGAGGATCAGGCCGGTGGTCACGTCCAGGGCGGTGGAGGCTTCCTGAGCGGCGAGAGCGGAGCTTTCGGCCGCGCGGGAGAGGATGAGGTCGGTCAGGCGGGAGGTGTAGAGGATCGTGCCGCTCGTCGCGCCGGAAACGGAATCCTCCGAGACAATGACGATGCCGCACACGTTCAGGCGCACGCCGTTCTCGAGGGCCGTCAAGAGGCGCGCCGCGTCGCCGCGCGCGTCCTCATAGAGGCCGGTCTCGGCGTTGGGGAGGAAGCAATCCGCCGTGGGAAGGGCGGTGAAGGAGAGCCCCATGAGCTCCTCATAGGTGAAGGTGAGGTTCTCGCTCTGGGTCTCCTCGCCGCGCATCATGCTGAAGAACTGGCCCGCGAGGGTGCTCTGGTCCTTGAGGCCCTGGGAATAAAGGGCCATATCGCTGATGCGCTGGCGGTGATCGATCACCAGGAGCACGTCCTCCGCCGCGCGGGGCCAACGCCCGGCAGCGAGGGTGTACTGCGTCTTCCAGAGCTTTTCCTCGCCGGGGAGCTCGCGCCAGAATTCGGAATTCTGCGAGGAGGACATCATCGCCGAGGAGAAGCCCAGGCCTCCGGTAGAGAACATGGAGCTCATGACGGTGTTGGGGTAGACCTGCTGGGGGGCGTCGGAGGTGTTCCAGACGGTCATGGCGCCCTCGTAGCCGTACTGCACTGCGTTGACGAGCGAGCCGAATTCCTGGCTCCCGTCCAGGTATTGCTTGAACGCGCCCAGGTCGTTCCGGCGCGTGCCGGAGCGCATGGCGTTGTACATCTGGGCCATGACGGTGTTGGTGGTGACGACGCCGGGCTCCGGCTCCTTCTCGAAATCCTCGCGCATGCCCATGAAGCTCTCGAGCAGGGCGGCGGAATCCGCGCTTTCGGCTTGGATGGAGACGGGGTAGGAGGAGAGGGCCTCCGCCTCGATGGAA
>CACZOT010000016.1 GCA_902782795.1 uncultured Eubacteriales bacterium
CGGCGAAGCCGACCGCGCCTTTGGCGCGGGCGGCTTCGCCCGTCTCAACCCGTGGCATCACGCAAAAAAGGAGCAGGCAAACCGCCTGTCCCATCGCGAAAAAACTCAGTCCTCGAGAGGCTCGGGCTGCTTCTCGCCGCAGATATACACCTGCTTGATCGCGGTGCTGATCTCGAACGGGCATCCGTCGGTGACGACGATATCCGCGTCCTTGCCGACCTCAAGCGAGCCGACGCGGTCCGCCGCGCCGATATGCTTGGCGGGGTTGATGGTGATGGCCTTGAGCGCATCGAAGGGATCCATGCCGCTCTGCACGGCGAGCCCGGCGCAGATGCGCAGGTACTTCTGGGGAATGACGGGCGAATCGGTGATGATGGACACCTGGCAGCCCGCCTTGGCGAGCACGCCGGGGGTGATCCAGCTCTTATTGCGCAGCTCGAACTTGGTCGCGTGACCGAGGGACGGCCCCACGGCCAGCGGCACGTTCTCCTTGGCGAGGAGGTCGGCGACCAGGTGCCCCTCGGTGACGTGCTCGAGGGTGATGTTGACGTCGAACTCCCGGGCGATGCGCAGCGCGGTGAAGAGATCGTCGGCCTGATGGGCGTGGGCCTTGAGGGGGATCTTCTTCTCCAGCACGGGGATGAGCGCTTCCAACTTCATATCGAACGCCGGCGCCTTGGAGGGATCGTCCTTGGCGGCGTCTTTCTTGTTTTTGTACTCGCGCGCCTTGAAGAGCGCCTCGCGCAGCTTGGAGGCGGTGGACATGCGGCTGGAGATGCCCTTGTCGCGGTAGCAGCGCTTGGGGTTCTCGCCGAAGGCGCACTTCATGGCCGCTTCCTTGATCAGGCACATATCGTCCACGCGGCGGCCGACCGGCTTGATGACCGCGAACGTGCCGCCGAGCACGTTCGCGCTGCCGGGCCCCACGCACAGCGTGGTGACGCCGCCTTCGCGCGCCTCGCGCAGGGCCTTGTCGAAGGGCTGGATGCCGTCGATGGCGCGCAGCTGCGGGCAGACGGGATCATTCATCTCGTTGTAGTCCGCGCCCTCGTAGCCGATGCCGTAGCCGTCCAGGCCCGTGTGGCCGTGCGCTTCCACGAAGCCCGGGAACACCTCCAGGCCGCTCAGATCCTCGGTCTTGGCCCCCTCCGGAACGGGCAGGTTCGCTCCGATCGCTTTGATGGTTCCGTTTTCGATTTGGATATCCGCCGTGTACGCTTCGGGATGGATCGCGTCATGAATACGGCCGTTTTGCAGGATCAACGTCATTTGTACAGGTGCCTCCTTTCAGATGTTGGCCCCATTGTAGCGCATCCGCCTTTCGGATGCAAGAGGTCAGTGTTCCCCGGTTTTTTCCGCGGTGCGCTTACCCCTTCAGCCCGTACTCGGCGATGCACAGCGCGGCGATATCTCCCACGCTCTCGCCGAGGGCCGACGGGAGGATACGCACCCTCTCCGCGGTCCCGGGCAGGGCCTCGCGGGCGAGAGCCTCGCGCATGGGCTCCTCCAGGAGATCGCGGCAGCGCGCGTAGATGGACCCCAGCACGTAGCACTCGGGATCGACGATATCCGCCAGCAGCGCCAGGGCTTCGCCGAGCTTTTCGCCGCTCGCGCGCCAGATCTCCCGCGCCGCGGCGTCTCCGGCGCGCGCCGCCTCGGCGAGATCCTTCGCCGTGGCGCCGGGCACGGGATAGCCCGGCTTCTCGCCGCGCTGGACGGCCCCGCGGCCGATCCACTCCCCCAGCTGGGCGATGCCGCCGCCGGAGCAGTAGCCCTCCGCCGAGCCCGCCTTACCGTAGCCGTAGGGCCCGAATGGCGTCAGGCGCGTGTGGCCGATCTCCCCGGCGTTGCCGAACGCGCCGCGCCAGAGGCGGCCGTCCAGGATCAGGCCCGCGCCGAACCCCGTCCCGCAGGTGAGGAAGGCCATGCTCCGCGCGCCGCGGCCCGCCCCGCAGCGCCACTCCGCCAGGGCGCAGGCGTTGGCGTCGTTCTCCAGGAAGGCGGGCGCGCCGAGGGCCTGGCTCGCCAGCTCCGTGGCGGGCACCATGTCCCAGCCGGGCAGGTTCGGCGGCGAAAGGATGAGCCCCTTCTCCGAGGAGAGCGGGCTCCCGCAGCTGATGCCGACCGCCTCGACAGCCTCGCCGTCCAGGAGCTCCCGGGCGGCTGCGGCGAGGGCGTCCAGCGCCTCGCGCCAGTCCCTAGGCGTCGGGAAGGCGCGCTTGGCCCGCACGCGCGGGCCTTCCGCTCCCCTCTCGCCCACCACCGCGGCGCACTTCGTGCCGCCGATATCGTATCCAACGAGCGCCATATCCGTTCCTCCCTTTATTTGCGGCCCCTTCGCGGCGATTCCGGCGCCGCGAAAGGACGCTCTGCCGCGAGGGCCTCTTCCCGGTCGTCCGCGAAGCTGGACGCCCGCTGCAGGCTGACGGCCCGGCCTCCGCTGACGAGGATGTGATCCATGTGCCCGATGTCGATCAGGGCCAGCGCCTCGCTGAGATGGCGCGCGTAGCGCTTCTCCTCCTCCGCGCGCATGGCGCTTCCCGCCGCGAGCACGTGGGCGCTGCAGACGGACGAGGCCCGGCAGCGCAGCGCCGTCGCCACCGCCTCTCGCACGCCGGGAAAGCCGCCCGGCCCGGCCTCGAGCGCCGCGGTGTGGAGCAGCCTTCCGCTGCCGCCCATGCACAGGAGCAGATGCGCTTCCCGGCCCGCGAACCGCCGCTTCTCCAGATGTGCCGCCGCCTGGGCGAAGTTCTGTATCTCCCCAGCGGGCGCGGGATCGTGCGCGGCGTAGGCCTCCGTCAGCTCCCCCATGGCCCGCAGCCACTTCGCCGTGCGCTCGCCGACGCCGGGCACGCGGCAAAGCTCCTCCACCGTCGCGCCGAGCGCCCCGTCCACGGAGCCGAAAGCGTCGATGAGGCTGTGTGCCAGCGGGTTCACGTCCCGCTGGGGGATCGCCTGCGTGAGCAGGAGCTCCAGCACCTCGTGCGGCTGGAAGGACTCCAGGCCCTCCCGCACGGCGCGCGTGCGCAGGCGCTCCCGGTGGCCGCTGTGGGTCCCGCCCATCGCCCTCGCCTCCTTTTTTCCTATAGAATACCACACTTTGGGGGATTTTTCCACACGGCGCTCACGCTTCACGGTCTCCCGCGAAGTGGGCGCGGGGCTGAGCCCGGCCGGATCTCTCGCTGGTTTCCCTTCGGACGCCCCATACTGAATCCCCCCGCGGGCGCATATCCTGAGAGCGGAAAGGAGGCGAGGCCATGGCGGACCAGCCCAAGCCGCACACACTCACCCTGGAGGAGAGGAGCCGCCTCACCGTCACTGGCGTCACGGACGTGCCCAGCTTCTGCGAGGAGACCATCACCGCCGAGGTCGAGGGCGGCGCTGTGACCATCGCGGGCGAGGGGCTGCACATCTCCCGCCTCAGCCTCAGCGAGGGGGTGCTCAGCGTCGAGGGGCGCGTCACCGCGCTCGAATACTCCGACCGCGGCCGCGCCGGACTCTGGCGGAGGCTCTGGAAATGAACGCCCTCTACCGGACGCGCGGACAGTGGGCCGTCTGGGCCGTGTTCCTCGCCGCCGGGGCCGTCGCCGGAGCGCTGGGAGATCTGCTGCTCGCCCTCGCCCGACGCATGGAGGGACGGCGCGCGCTCGAAGCCGCCGCGGCCTTCTGCGCGGGAGGCGCCACCGCGGTGATCGGCGCCGCCGTGTGCCTGCGAACCACCGGCGGTGAGGCGCGCCTCTATATGGCCGCAGCCATCGCCATCGGTGCTCTGCTCTATCGCTGCACCCTGGGCTGGCTCGCGCGGCTGATCGCGAGAGGGCTGCGCCGCCTCGGGGAATGGTGCCGCGCGCGGATTGGCGCCAGCGGGCTCCTGAAACGCCTCCTTCGCTGAGGATATATTGAAAAGTACATGGGAATTTCACATTTTTGTCACAGCCTGCTCTTGTCGAATCCGGTCGGTTTTAGTACAATATGTTTACGGAATTCGGTCGGTTTCCTTGATACGCGACCGAGGTCTGGTTTTTGCCCCGTTTTTCGTCCCTGTGGGGTTCAAAATCAGACCGGATCCTGTTTCGGAAAGGAGGAATGAAGATGGCGCGCGCCGCAAAGCGGGTCAAACCCAGGTTCTGGCTGATCCTCATGGCGATCATGCTCGTGGGCTTCTTCTACCTCTATTCCACGCAGGAGGCCGTGTTGCGCCAGCAGGCCGAGGCCATCACCCAGCTGCGGGAGACGGCCAGCCAGATGGAGGTGGAGATCGCCGCCTCCACGCGCAAGCTGGAGTTTTCCAAGAGTGACGATTATGTCGAGCGCATCGCCCGCAGTTCGCTGGGCATGGTGATGCCGGAAGAGGTTCTGTATGTCTCGTCTGGAAGCAACTGACGCGCGCCGCCTCGCGGCCATCGACGTCGGCTCCAATTCCATCAAAATGCTCGCGGCGGAGGTCTCTGCCGCGGGTTTCGTTTATCTGGGGCGGGGGCACGTCACCGTGCGCCTGCAGAGCGGCCTCGCTGGCGGCCTTCTGGACGAGGCGGCCCTCTGTCGCGGCGAGGAGGCCGTCTCCTCCCTCGCGCAGCAGGCGCGGGCCCTCGGCGCGACCGAGATCGCCGCGTTCGGCACCAGCGCCCTACGCGACGCCGCCAACTCCTCCGAGCTGGCGCGGCGCATTCGGGAGCGCTGCGGCGTGGAACTGCGCGTCATTTCCGGCGAGGAAGAAGCCCAAAGCGCCTACCTCGCCATCTCGCCGGCGGGCCGGGCCCTGGTGGTGAACCCGGGCGGAGGCTCCACGGAGATGATCCTCGGCGAGGACGGCCGTCCCTTGCGCGCCCTGAGCGCGCACGTCGGCGCGGTCTCTCTCCTGCGCGAGACGGAGGGCTTCTCGCCCGATCGGGTGCGCGCCGCGGCGATGGCGCACATCCGGCCGGTCTGGGAGCGGCTCGGCGCGGAAGCGGGCCTGCCTGTGATCGCCTCGGGCGGCGCGGCCAGCTGCGTGGCCGCGGTCGGCCTGGGCACGCGCGAGGGCATCGAGGGGTTCCGGTTGGGTCTCTCCGAAGCCGAGGCGCTCTTTGCGCGGCTCAGCGCGATGCCCCTCGAGGAGCGGCGCGCTCTGCCCGGCATGGAGCCGCAGCGCGCGGATATCCTCCCCTGCGGCCTGGCGATCCTCCTCGCCTTCCTGGAGTGCGCGGGCGCGGAGGAGATGTGTATCTCCGACCGCGGCAACCTCTATGGCTTCGTGGCAATGATGGCTTCCATGTAAGAGACGCCAGGGGACGCTGTCCCCTGGGCCCCTGCTTAAGGGCCAAAGGCCCTTAAGAATCCCATATTGGGGGAATATCTTTATAAAAAACTACAGCGCCCTTTCGGATCAAAACGGGCTCCGGTACCCTCTTGATAGGATACCGGAGCCTTCTTTTTGTGAAATCCCCTAATTGAGGGGTCCAGGGGGAATCATTCCCCCTGGCGGGAGTGCAGAGGGCGGAGCCCCTGCAGGAGGTCAGTCGAGATCGAGAATCTCGAGCGTGACCTCGACGTCCACCGTCTCGTAGCCCGAGAGCACGGGCTGGTTGTAGCGGGAGCCGAAGATGGAATTGGCCGTGCCGTTGTAGTAATAATTGAGGAAGGCCTCGATATTGCCGTAACGGGCGACGGTCACGGTTACGGTATCGCCGGCCTCGCGGCCGTCCAGAATGGTGGAGAGCTCGCGGTAGTTGGTGACGCGCTCGCCGTCCACGTTGATGATGAAATCATAGAGCTGGAGCCCGGCGCGCTCGGCGGGGGTCTCGGCGATGACCTCGGCGATGAGCACGCTCGCCGGCGGGTAATTGGGGTTGAGCTCCTGCGGGCCTTCCCAATCGAGGGTCATGACGCCCATCTGCGGGCGGATGACGCGGCCGTGCTCGATGATCTGCTCCACCAGGGGGATCACCGTATCCACGGGCAGGGCGAAGCCCAGGCCCTCGAAGGTGGCGGTGGAATAGGCGGAGCCGGCGTACTTGAGGGTGTTAATGCCCACCAGGCGGCCGCGGAAATCGAACAGGCCGCCGCCGCTGGAGCCGGAAGAGATGGCCGCGTCATGCTGGATGTATGAGACGGCGCGCTTGGTGTTGTTGCCGTGCACGTCCCGCTCCAGGGCGGAGACGATGCCCTGCGTTACCGTGTTGGCCAGGGCCTCGCCGCCGGGGTTGCCGATGGCCACCACCGTGGAGCCGACCACGAGATCGCCCACCGCGCCGACCTCCACCGGCTCGAGCTGGTCGCTCTCCACGCGCAGGACGCCGATATCCAGCGTGCTGTCCGCGCCGACGTACTCCGCGTCCACGTATTCGCCGTCCGGCAGGAGCACCTGGTAGGCGTTGCCGTCCTCCAGGACGTGGTAATTCGTGAGGATGTAGCCGCCCTCCTTCACCACCACGCCGGAGCCGGAGCTCACGGGCTGATCCGTCATCTCGCCGGTGGAGGGATCCCAACGGCTGTACTTGGTCAGGATGCCCACGACGCTCTTTTGCGTCTTCCAGGCAACGTATACCGCAGGGCTCGGGTCCGCGGCGGGAGCGGCGTCCGCCAGGGCCGCCGTGCAGATCAGCGCCAGCGCCAGCAGAGCCGTCGCCAAGCGCAGGAGTGTGTTCTTCATTCGCAATGCCTCCTTTGGGCCTTCGGGGAAGAGCTCCTCCCCCGGATATACCAACAGTATACCAAAGCCCCGAGGGAGATGATGTGAAGATATTATGAACGGACAAAGGCGATCGTGTGGCAATCCGTCCCTTCTCCGGCGGGCCCTTTCTCTGCGGGCGCGGGCGTGGTATAATAGGGTACCCGCAGGCGCTCTCAGGGCGCGCGAAAAACGCGAATTGCACCAAGAGACGACGATTCGACAAGGAGAACACCATCATGGACAGCAAAAGGATCTTCCTCAGCGCCGATATCGAAGGCACCGCCGGCATCGTCCATTGGGACGAGACCGAATACGGCAAGAACGGTTACGAGTATTTCCGCCGCCAGATGACCCGCGAGGTCTCCGCCGCCTGCGAAGGCGCGCGCGAGGGCGGCGCGGACGAGATCGTCATCAAGGACGCCCACGACAGCGCCCGCAACATTCTGCCGGACGAGCTCCCCCAGGGCGTGAAGCTCTTCCGCGGCTGGGCCAAGCACCCCTACTGCATGATGTACGGCCTGGACGAGACCTTCGACGGCGTGTTCCTCACCGGCTACCACAGCCCGGCGGGCACCAGCGCCAACCCCCTCTCGCACACCATGTCCACCCACATCCAGCTGTGCCTGCTCAACGGCGAAGTCTGCCCCGAGGCGATGATCAACAGCCTCACGGCGGCGATGCTCGGCGTGCCGGTGCTGCTGCTCACGGGCGACAAGGGCCTGTGCGACTGGATGCGCGAAAAGAACCCCCACATCGAGACCGTGGCCGTCAACGAGGGCACGGGCTCCGGCGCCATGAGCCTGCACCCCGCCGACGCCGCGCGCCTGATCCGCGAGGCCGCCGCCCGCGCCATGGCCAAGGACCCCGCCAAGTGCATGTTCCCCATGCCGGAGCGCTTCCTGCTGGAGGTCAGCTACGTGCGCCACGCGGACGCCCACTCCGCCTCTTTCTATCCCGGCGCGCGGCTCAGCGACCCCAAGACCGTCTCCTTCGAGACCGACAGCTGGATGGAAGCCCTGCGCTTCATCCACTTCACCATGTGATTGCCACAGAAGGCCCCGGGCCGCTTCGGCGGTCGGGGATCCTGTACTCGCAAGGAGGCCCCTCCCTTGGACGTGATTTTGGATATCCTTCTGGATCTCGTTCTGGACGGCGCGGTCGAGGTCGCCAATTCCAAGACAGCGCCGCGCTGGCTGCGCCGGATCGTCGGCGGGACGCTCGCGGCGTTGTACGCGGCCCTGGTCGTCGGGCTGCTCTGGTTTGGCGCGCGGGATCAAAACCTCGCCGTCTTCCTCTGCGGCCTGGCCGTTCTGGGGCTGGGCGCGTGGTCAGGCATCCGCAAATGGAGCAAGAGTCGGCGCTGACGCCGGCCGCCCACGAAAGGACGTGACGCCATGAAACGCAAGTGGCTCCTTTGCTGCGCGCTGGCCCTGGCCGTCGCCATCGCCGCCAGCCTCGGCGCGATGCTGACCAAGGAGGGCTGGCATATCGACGAGGTCGCCACGCTGGCCCTGGCCAACGGCTCGCAGAACGGCTTCATCACCGCCTATGACGATTCCCGCTACGGCCGCGGCGCTTTCCTGCACGATACCGTCTTCGGCGATTCCTTCGGCGAGATGGTGGAGAACGTGCGCGCGCTGATCGGCGAGATCCGGCGCGTGGGCTTTTCCGGCTACAATGTGCGCGGGCGCTATCTCGCCTACCGGGAGGGCGGCACGCCCATCTGGAAGACGGGCGAGGAGTTCCGCTCCTTCTTCATGGCCGACCACGGCTTCTCCCTGCGGGATATCTACGTCAACCAGATGCTGGATAACCACCCGCCGCTGCACTATTTCTTCGTGCGGCTGGCCTACACGGTCTACGGCCTGTGCGGCGGGCGGGAATTCACGCTCTGGCCGGCGTTTTTCGTGAACGTCCTGTTCCTGTGCGGCTGTGTCTGGATGTGCCTGCGCGTCGGGCGGCGGCTGGGCAGCCTGCCGATGGGCCTGGCCGCGGCCTTCCTCTTCGCGCTCACGCCCGCGGGGCAGAGCCTGGAGGCGTACATGCGCATGTACCTGCCCCTGTGCTTTTTCGTCCTGTGGAGCCTGGAGAACCACCTGGAGCTGCGCGAAAGGGATTGGCGCTTCACGCGCCCCCTCGCCTGGCGCACGATCGCGGCCACGGTGCTGGGGTTCTACACGCATTATTACTTCGTGATCTGGGCGGCGCTGGAGGCGCTGTTCACGCTCTTGTGCATGCTTCGGGACGGCGCGGGGAAGCGCTTCGGCGGCTACGTCGGCCGGATGATCGGCGCGGCGGCCATCAGCCTGACGATCTGGCCCTTCTCGGCGGTGCACCTGCTCTTCTCCTACCGCGGGCAGGAAGCCGCCGCCAGCCTCGGCGCGTCCGGTCCCCTGGAGGCGATCCGCTCCGGCGCGGCGTATTTCGCGCGCTATTTCTTCGGGCCGCTCCTCTGGATGCCGCTGCTCCTGGTCGCTCTGGCGCTGGCGGGCGTTCTCGCCCGGCGCGGAGGGGACGCGCGGCGGCGCTCCTCGCCCATCCATCTCATCCTCTGGCCCGCCTGCGTCTTCCTGGCCGTGGCCTGGGTGATCTCCCCCTACGAGGATCTGCGCTACATGACCTGCGCCGTGCCCATGTTCTGCCTGGCGATCGCCTGGGGCCTGGAGCGCTTCTGCCGTCTCCTGCCGAAAAAGGCTGCCGGGTACGCGCTGCCCGCCCTGGCAGCGATCGTCGCCCTGCCGGGCCTGATCTGCCAGCCCAAGCTCTATTCCTACCCCGGCGCGCGGGAGGCGCGCGCGTTCGTCGCCGAAAACGAAGGCGCGACCTGCGTGTACGTGACCTCCTCCGGCGCGGCCTTCTACCGCGAGATGCCGGATTTCGCGCATTACGACCGGGTGCTCATCCTCCTGCCGGAGGAGATCCCTCTCCTGGCCGGGGACGAGACCGCCCAGGCCGCCCCGGAGCTGCTCGTGTACGTGCACGTGCGCCTCGACCAGGCCGAGACCCTCGCCGCCGTGCGCGATGCCTCCGGATGCGACGAGGTCGAGGTCGTTCAAGGTTCCTCGCCCGCGCTGGACGCGCAGGTCTACCGGCTGCGGCGGAGCTGAGCGACAGGGGTACAACCCGTGAGGGGGATACGCCAGGGGGCGCTGTCCCCAGGACCCCTGCTTAAGGGCCAAAGGGCCTTAAGGATCCCATATTGGGAGATTTTTGTAAAACAGAAACAGAACAGTTCTATCGAAAAGAAAATGGCTCCGGTACCCTTTTGATAGGATACCGGAGCCTTCTTTTTGTGAAATCCCCCTAATTGAGGGGTCCAGGGGGAATCACTCCCCCTGGCGGGGTGCAGGGGCGGAGCCTCTGCTGGCCCCCCGGGTAGGGTCTAAGCCTCCAGCGCGGCCTGGATCTTCAGGCCCAGCTCGAAGGCCAGCAGAGCGATGCGCTGTTTGTCGTCCAGGCGCACCTCGCCGGAAAGGCTGCGAGGTTCCCAGGTGGAATGGTCAAGGTTATCGCCCGCGTAGAAGAACTGGAAGAACTCCGTGCCGCGGAAATCGCACAGGGCCTGCATGCCCGCGCACTCCATCTCCACGCAGACAGCGCCCTGGGCGCGGCGGCGGTCGCACTTCTCGCGCGTTTCGCGGTAGGCGGCGTCGGTGGTCCAGGTCTTGCCCTCCACGAAGGGGTAGCCGCGTTCGGCGAGCACCTCCTCGAAAAGGCCGCGCCACTGCTTGTTGACGGCGATCTCGTCGGAAGGCGGCGCGTAGTGGAAGCTCGTGCCCTCGTCGCGCAGGGCCGCGGTGGGGATGATGACGCCGCAATCCTCGATGCTGCGGTCCAGCACGCCGCAGTTGCCCAGCAGGATCAAGCGGCGGCTGCCCAAGGCCATGAGGTCCTCATACTGGGCGACGCAGGCCGGCTCGCCGACCATGGCACGATAGAAGGCGAACTCGCGGCCGCCGTAGCGCACGCGGTAGACGGGCACGTGGCCTGTGGCGGATTTCGCCACGGCGATCTCCTCCGCGTCCGGGAAGAGCTCCAGCACCTTGTCGACCAGTCTCCAGGAGAAGATGCCGATGGTCACGGGCGGGAAATTCTCGACCGGCTCGACGGTCATCTCCGGGTCGATGACGGCGTGGGGGTTGGGGTCGAATTCGTGCAGCAGCATGCCTGTCGCCTCCTTGCGCGGGATTTGTGGGAATTATACACGCCTCGCGCGGGGAAGTCAAGGGGAAGACCAGGGAGATGTGGGGGAGATGTGGGGGAGATATCGGGGGACGCCAGGGGCTCTGCCCCTGGACCCCACTTAAGGGCCAATGGCCCTTAAGAATCCCATCTTGGGGGATTATTCATAAACAATAGGCTTTTCTAAGAAAAAGCGAGCTCCGGTATCCTTGCGACAGGATACCGGAGTCTTTTTCTATTCTATTTCCCCCAAGTGAGGGGTCCAGGGGGAATCATTCCCCCTGGCGGGAGCGCGGAGGGCAGAGCCCTCTGCCCAGGGTCCAGAGGCGGATCCCTGGCGTCGATCTCCCGGCGTCACTCCCCGAGGGCGGCCTTCGCGGCGCTCTCTCCGGCGAGGTTGCCGGTGGAGAAGGCGATCTGCAGGTTGAAGCCGCCGGTGCAGGCGTCGATATCGATGAGCTCCCCGGCGAGGTAGAGCCCGGACACCCGGCGCGCGGCCATGGTGGAGGGGTTGATCTCCTTCACCGAAACGCCGCCGCGCGTGATCACGGCCTCGTTGAAGCCGCGCAGGCCCTTGACGGTGAGAGGCACATTCTTGAGCAGCCGCACGATCTCCCGGCGCTGGGCCGCGCGGATCTCGCTGGCGCAGACGTCGCCCGGGAGAGAGCCGACGCGGATCAGCTCCGCGGCGAGGCTGCGCGGCGCGAGGCGGCAGAGGATGGTCGAAAGGCGGGCGCGCGGCTCGGCCTGGAACTCGCGGATGAGGCGCTCGTCCAGGGTCTTTTCGTCCAGGGCGGGCTTGAGGTCGATCAAGAGGGAGGCGCCGCGCGGGTCGTCCGGCAGGTAGGCGCTCAGGCTCAGGACCAGGGGCCCGGAGACGCCGAAATGCGTCAGCAGCATCTCGCCCTGCTCGGAGAAGACGGTCTTGCCGTTCAGCGCGGCCGTGAGGCGCACGTTCTTGAGCGTGAGCCCGGAGAGGGCCGCGGGCCAGGTCTCGACCGTATCGATGGGCACGAGGGAGGGCCGGCATTCCGTGACGGCAAGGCCCGCCTCGCGCGCGAAGCGGTGGCCGTCGCCCGTGGAGCCGGTGGAGGGGTAGCTCAGGCCGCCCGTGGCCAGCACGACGGCCCCGGCGCGGAGCTCTTCGCCCGATTCCAGGCGCACGCCGGCGCAGCGGCCGTCCTCCACGGCCAGAGAGGAGACGCGCGCGTTCAGGCGCACCTCCACGCCCAGGCGGCGCAGCTCGCGCTCGAAGGCGCGGGTGATATCGCTCGCCTTGTCGGAGACGGGGAAAACCCTCTCTCCGCGCTCGATCTTCAGGGGCGTGCCCCACTCCTCGATGCGGCTCATGAGGGCGCGGTTGTCCAGGCGCGCGAAAGCCGCGTAGAGAAAGCGCGGGTTGCGCACGATGTTGCGGAAGAAATCCTCCCGCTCGGCGGCGTTGGTCACGTTGCAGCGGCCCTTGCCGGTGATGTAGATCTTCTTGCCCAGTTTTTCGTTGCGCTCCAGGAGCAGGACGCGCGCTCCCGCGCGCGCGGCGGCGATGGCCGCCATGAGGCCCGCCGCGCCTCCGCCGACGACGAGGACGTCCGCGTTCGTCATGCGCTGGGCTCGTTCTTTCCCAGGTATACGCTGTATTCGCTCCAGATCTCCTCCAGCTGGCGGAAGCTGGCGGCGACCTGCTCGCGCCGGCGCTGGCCGAGCGCGACGATGAGCGCGTTGATCAGCGAGAAGGGCGCGGCCATGGAATCCACGAAGGAGGCCATGTCGCTCTTGGCGGTGAGGCAGAAATCCGAGACGGAGCTCAGGGGGGAGAGCGGCCCGTCTGTGATGGCGACGATGGCCGAGCCGCGCGTGCGCGCGTACTGCATGGCCTCCACCACGCGGCTGGTGTAGCGCGGGAAGCTGATGGCGATGAGCACGTCCTCGTCGGAGATCTTGTAGAGCTGTTCGAAGACGTCGCTCACGCCGGAGGTGACGGTGTGGATATTGCCGAAGATGAAGTTGAGATAATGCCCGAGGAATTGGGCCAGCGGCGCGCTGGCGCGAAGCCCCAGCACGTAGATGTGCCGCGCCTCCAGGATGCGCTCGATGGCGTTTTCGAAGGCGGTCACGTCCAGTTCGTTCATGGTGGCGCGGATGTTGGCCATATCGGCCTTGAGCACGCGGTTGAGGACCTGGGCGTCGTCCATATCGTTGGTCATCTCGAAGCGCTGCGCCGCCGTGAGCCGGTGGCGGATGAGCTCCTGCAGGGCCTTTTGCAGCTGCGGATAGCCCTCGTAGCCCAGGGCCGCCGCGAAGCGCACCACGGTCGATTCGCTCACGCCCACGTACTCGCCCAGCTTCGCCGCGGTCATGAAGGCGACCTTGTCGTAGTGCGCCACGATGCATTCGGCGATGCGCCGATGGCTCTTGGAGAGCTTGCGCCCGCTCTGGTTCAGTCGGTCGATCAGCTCGTGGGAGTTTTCCATAATCGGCCTCCTCTTTCCTGCGAAATACCGCCAAAAGTATACCCAAAAACGCCGAAAAATGCAAGCGGAAATTGCCCATCCTGCACGATTTTGTTTATGAACCCACTTCCCGGCGCCGGGGGCTTGCCAAGGCCGCGGCCGGGCGGGTATAATGGACCGCGGGAAGCCAACGAAACAAGGCTAAGGAGGTCGAACGCCCATGGATAAGGTCCGCATCGGCATCATCGGCTGCGGCGGCATCGCCAACGGAAAACACATGCCCGCTCTTTCCAAGATCCCGGAGGTGGAGATGGTCGCCTTCTGCGATCTGATCGAGGAACGCGCCCAGAAGGCCGCCCAGGAGTACGGCGTGCCCGGCGCGAAGGTCTTTACCGATTATAAGGAGCTGCTCAAGCTGGATCTGGACGTCGTGCATGTGCTCACGCCCAACAGGCAGCATTCCTTCATCACCGTGGACGCCCTCGAGGCCGGCAAGCACGTCATGTGCGAAAAGCCCATGGCCATCAACTCCGCCGAGGCCAGGAAGATGCTGGACGCCGCCAAGCGCACCGGCAAGAAGCTCACCATCGGCTACCAGAACCGCCACCGTCCGGAATCGCTGTATCTGAAAAAGTGCATCGAAGCCGGTGATCTGGGCGAGATCTACTTCGCCCGCGCCCTCGCCATCCGCCGCCGCGGCGTGCCCACCTGGGGCGTGTTCCTGGACGCGGAGAACCAGGGCGGCGGCCCGCTGATCGATATCGGCACCCACGCGCTGGATCTCACCCTCTGGGAAATGGACAACTACGAGCCCGCCATGGTCGTCGGCAACACCTTCCGCAAGCTCGCCGATACCGAGAACGCCGCCAACCCCTGGGGCCCGTGGGATCCCAAGAAGTTCACCGTCGAGGACAGCGCGTTCGGCTACATCCGCATGAAGAACGGCGCCGTCATCATGCTCGAGAGCAGCTGGGCCCTCAATACCCTCCTGACCGAGGACGGCAAGGTCGTGCTCTGCGGCACCAAGGGCGGCGCGGATATGATGGGCGAGAACGGCGGCCTCCGCTTCAACGGCGAGCGCTTCTCCAAGCTCTATACCACCGAGCCCGATCTCCGCGGCCGCGGCGTGGCTTTCTATGACGCCAATATGGGCGGCACCCCGCCGGAGCGCGAGGCCCGCATGTGGATCGAGCACGTCATGCACGACGGCCCGCTCTATACCAAGCCCGAGCAGGCCTTCGTCGTGACCCAGATCCTCGAGGCCATCTACGAATCCAACAAGACCGGCAAACCGGTGTATTTCGACTGAG
>CACZOT010000017.1 GCA_902782795.1 uncultured Eubacteriales bacterium
CAGCCGCTCTGGCGCTCTCGCTGGGCAGCGCGCTGCAGAACTGCCCGGAGGGGGCCCTCGTCTCCATGCCCCTGTGCGCCGAGGGCGTCTCGCGGAAGCGGGCGTTTGGGCTGGGCGTGCTGTCCGGCGCGGTGGAGCCGCTCGGCGCGCTGTTGACCATCCTCGCGGCGGGGCTGTTCCTGCCGGTGATGCCCTACCTGCTCAGCTTCGCGGCGGGCGCGATGTTCTACGTGGTGGTGGAGGAGCGCATCCCCGAGATGGCCGAGGGCGGCCATTCGAACGTCGGGGCGGTGTGCTTCGCCATCGGCTTCGTGCTGATGATGGCCTTGGACGTGGGCCTGGGCTAAGCGCGCTTGACGGCCCTTGGCGCCTGTGCTATAATCTCCGCCATGAACCGCGTGGGAGGGATACGCGTGCAGGCGGTGTTTTCCTCGGAGAGGATCGATTTTCAGCCCGTGAGCGAAGCGCTCATCCCGGAGTATCTCGTCATGCTCAACGATATCGAAGGCGTGCAGCGCTTTATCACGCGAGAGCCGCGTCTGTACGACGAGGCCTCCGAACGCGATTGGGTGCGCGGCAAGCTCGCCGCCGGCGTGCCGATCTTCTCCATGATCGAGCGGGCCACCGGGCGGTTCATCGGCAACATCGAGTTTATGGACAGGACGGACGCGGCCGCCGAGCTGGGCATCGCCATCACCGCCGCGCGGCAGGAGAAGGGATTCGGCCGGGAGGCCATCCGCCGCATGCTGGAGTACGGCTTCGAGACGCTGGGCCTTCGCGAGATCACCCTCAACGTGTTCGAGGAGAACGCCCGCGCGCGACATGTGTACGAACGGTGCGGGTTCATCGCCGTCGGCCCCGGCAGCGCGCCGGGAGACATCCGCATGAAAGTCACGCGGTGACGCGGACGGATGCGGCGGGGGAGCCACCAGGGGATACGCCAGGGGACTCTGCCCGACGGCCGTCGGCGCTCCCGGGAGCGCCGACACGCGCGATCGCGGGCAGAGGCCCGCCGGTCTGCTGGCCGATCGGCTTCGCTCCGGACCCCATCCAAAGGGCCAATGGCCCTCTGGACACCCATCTTGGGGAACGGGATAAGAAACGGGCCTTCAGGGATCTTCGACAGAACCTGAAAGCCCGCTTCTTTTGTTATGTTTTTTTGAGAGGAATACTTTGTTAAGCTCCTCTATATCCCCCAAGAAGGGGATTCTTAAGGGCCCTCGGCCCTTAAGCGGGAGTCCGGAGGGCAGAGCCCTCTGGCGTATCCCCCCTAAGAAAGAACCGCATCCGGCTTTATGCCTTCACGAACCGCAGCACGTTCCAGCTGAGGGCGGGGAGCTTCACGCAGGCGCGGCCGTCCTCGATCGTGCCGCCGGGACCGGCCTGGGGCGCGACGTTCCCGGGGTTCTCCTCGGTGTTGACGGCGTTCACGTCCGCGTGGTGGAGGAGGATATGCTCGGCCAGGCGCATATCGCCGAAATCGCGCAGATCGATCTCGAGGGAGAAATCCTCGGTCAGATCGCGGTTGACGGCGAATACGGTGACGGAGCCGTCGTCGTCCATGGTAGCAGTGGCGTCCACGGTGGGCACGCCCTCGTAATCGCTGCAATCGTACACCGGCGTATCGACCACGGCGCGCAGGGCTGTGCCGCGGCCGTACTTGGCGGCGTGGAGCATGGGCCAGTAGGTTGTCTGGGCCCAGACGCCTCCTCCCGTGCGCGTCATGATGGGCGCGATCACGTTCACGAGCTGGGCGAGGCAGGCGATCTTCACGCGGTCGGCGTTGCGCAGGAACGTGATGAGGATGGAGCCGCACAGAAGCGCGTCCTCGAAGTTGTAGATATCCTCCAGGAGAGGCAGGGCGCGCCCCCAGCGGTCGCGCTTGTAGATGCCCTGATCCTGCTCGTTGGAATGGTACCAGACGTTCCACTCGTCAAAGGAGAGGTTCACGGTCTTTCTGGAATGCTTCTTGCCCTTGACGCTGTCGCAGATGCAGACCACGGTGTGGATGAAATCGTCCAGATCCATGGTGCGGGCGAGGAAGCCGGGGGTGTCCTTGGTGGGGTTGCCATAGTAGCGGTGCAGGGAGAGGTAATCCACGTTCTCGTAGCACTCGTCCAACACCTGGTATTCCCAGTCGCCGAAGGTGGGCATCTGGGAGGAGGAAGAGCCGCAGGCCACCAGTTCGATGGAGGGGTCGACCCACTTCATGACCTTGGCGGCCTCGTGGGCAGTGCGGGCGTATTCCTGGGCGGTCTTGTGGCCGATCTGCCAGGGGCCGTCCATCTCGTTGCCCAGGCACCAGAGTTTGATG
>CACZOT010000018.1 GCA_902782795.1 uncultured Eubacteriales bacterium
CGCAAAACCTCTGTCATATTCCTCCCGTTCTCCCTTTTGCCCTACTTCTCCTCACCCCACCCTCTCTATCGTTCGGGTTTTGGACGGATTTTTGGCGAACCGCGCCGGCCGCGGAGGGATTCCATAACAGAACTCCTCCGCGGGGCCGGCATTATTTCGCCGCCAAAATCGCGTCGGCGATGGCCGGCAGCGCTTCCATTGCCGCGACGAGCGAGGCGGGTTTGTTGGACGGATCGTCCGGAACGGCTGTGGTCAGGTAGGTATACGGCCGGGCGAACAGGCGACGCAGGGCAGCCGCGCTGCCGGTGCGCGCGTCGTTGGTCGAAGGCGCGAGCAGCACGGGCCGCTCGTTGCGCCATTGGGCCTTACAGGCCATGGTGACGCTGGTATCCGTGATGCCCGCGGCCAGTTTGCCCAGCGTATTGCCGGTGGCCGGCGCGACGATGAGCAGATCCAGCGTCTTCTTCGGGCCGATGGGCTCGGCTTCGACGATGGTATGCAGCGGCGCGCGTCCGCAGATCTCCGTCAGGCGGGCGATGAGCCGTTGGGCGGGCATGAAGCGCGTATCCGTCCCCCACGCGGTCTCGGAGAGGATGGGCGTCACATCCGCGCCGCGCGCGACGAATTCCGGTAGCACCGCGAGCACGCGCGCGAACGTGCAGAACGAGCCGGTCATTGCAAAGCCGATCCGCTTTCCCTCGAGATGGTTCTCCACGCCGTTCACCCCTTCCCTTTCGCCATGCGCAGGACGGCCTCGGCGAGGACCTCTCCCGCGCTGTCCGGGCAGTATTTTCCGGGCAGGCCGGAAAGTCTCCTGGCGCGGATGCCCAGCGCTCTCGCTTCCTCTATATCGAACCCATACGGGGCGGACGCGAGGTCCGTCAGTTCCGCCCCCTCCGGGAGGAGGCGCAGGAGCCTTTCGTCCAGGACGGGCGCGGGCACGGTGTTCCAGACGTGCTCGGCCCGGCGCAGGGCTTCCTCGGGCTCCGTGACGGGCACGCGGGGCATGCCGTCCCGGGACGCGCGCGCCGCTGACGGTCCCGGGCGCGCGGCCACAGTGACGCGGGCTCCGCAGGCGGCCAGCATATGCGCAAGTGTGCGGGCGATGCGCCCGTATCCGAACAGCAGGCAGCGGCTGCCCAGCAGCGCCCGCTCCTGCCCGCCGAGCGCCGCTGCCAGCGCTCCTTCCGCGGTAAGGATGGCGTTGGCGCGCAGGTATTCCTCGTCCTCTTCCAACGACGCCGCCCGGAACCCACGCTCCCGCAGAAGCGCACAATCTCCCCGCTGTGTCAGGCAAAGGGTCCGCTCCGGACGCACCGGCGCGGCCAGGGCTTCCTCCTGCGTGGGCGCGAGCAGCGCGTCCGCGTCCAGACATTCCTCCGCGGCGCACGCGTGCCGCGCCTCGCAGCCCCAATCTTCCAGATACGCGGCGGCGCGCCGGTACCGCGCGTCGCCGCCCAGAAGTACGATCTTCATGGCTTCTCCCCTCCTTATGGCACAGGCTATTCCACGGGGAGGGAAAGGGTTACACGCCGAGGGGAATATGCGAGGGGTGCCGCCCCTCGGGCTCCCTGCCAGGGGGAATGCTTCCTCTTGGACCCCTCCTTTGGGGGCATAAGAAAAACAGGCTCCGGTATCCTTTCGCAAGGATATCGGAGCCTGCCTCTTTTCGAAAGAATAGCTTGTTTATGTTGTATTACAGAAATCCCCCAATGTGGGATTCTTAAGGGCCCTTGGACCCTTAAGCAGGGAGCGGGGCAGAGCCCCGCCGCAGCCCCAACGGGGCGGAGCCCCTGGCATCCCCGGGCGCCCTCCTCAGTACTTCATGATCTTCGGCGCAACGCGCGCGGCGACGCGGTATACGGGGTTCTCGAGGCGGCGCTTGACGCGGTCCAGCTCCTCGCGAATGGAGATATGCTGCGGGCAATGCTGCTCACACTTGCCGCAGCGGACGCACAGCCCGGCGTTGGAGCGCACGCGCCGCAGGGTCGTGCACATCATATACTCGCGCAGGGCGTTCACGTAGCCGTCGGCGTAGCTGGAATTATATATGGAGAAACAGGTGGGGATATCCACTCCCCGCGGGCAGGGCTGGCAGTAACCGCAGCCCGTGCAGCCCACCTTGAGCGTGGAGTGCAGGGCGCTCAGCACGCGCGGATACAGCGCCTTTTCAGCCTCGCTAAGGCTGCCGGGCAAGGCCTCGGAGGCGACGCGGCAGTTCTCCTCCACCTGCCCAAGATCGTTCATGCCGGAGAGCACCACCGTGACCTCCGGGTGATCCCAGATCCAGCGCAGGGCCCAATCCACCGGCGTACGCCGCGGCTCCATGGCCCCGATCTCGCGCAGGGCCGCCTTGTTCAGACCGTTGGCCAGACGCCCTCCGCGCAAGGGCTCCATGATGATCACCGGCAGGCCCTTGGCTGCGGCGTACCGGAGGCCCTCCACGCCCGCCTGGCTGTGCTCGTCCATATAGTTGAACTGGATCTGGCAAAAATCCCAATCCCAGGCGTCGGCCAGGGCGCGAAACTGCTGCGTGCCGCCGTGGAAGGAAAAGCCGATGTTGCGCACCTGGCCCGCGGCCTTCTTCTCCAGGAGCCAGCGGTCTACGCCCAGGGCGCGCAGGCGCTCCCAGGAGGCGGCGTCGTTGAGCATATGCATCAGATAATAATCGATGTGATCCGTCCCCAGGCGGCTGAGCTCCTCGGCGAAGAAGCGCTCGCAGTCCTCAAGCTTCTGCACGCGGTACTGCGGGAGCTTCGTGGCGATGTAGACCCGCTCCCGGCAGGCGTGCCGTTGCAGGAAATTGCCCAGCGCCGCCTCGCTGCCGGGGTAGATGTAGGCCGTGTCGAAATAGTTAACGCCTTTTTCCAGCGCGGACAGGAGCTCGGCGTCCGCCTTGTCCTGATCGATCGCGCCGCCGCGCTTGGTAAAGCGCATGCAGCCGTAGCCCAGCGCCGAGAGCCTGTCGCCGTTTTTCGGATTGACCCTGTACTGCATGGAATTCCCCCGTACTTCGGATAGACGGCCTTATTGTAGTACGCATTGCGCCTGAAAGAAGACTTTTTTGTTGAAAATGGTGTGTCGAAATGGTAAAATAGAATAGATAGGGCCGCCGTGCTTCCGGCGGATATAAAGAGAGGGGTTTGGTCCACCGTGAATACCATCAAGAAACTGAGTAAGGGCAAGGTCTGGTGCTTCGCGCTGGGGCAGTTCGGCTGGTCGCTTCTGGCGGCGCTGATCTCCAGCTGGCTGATGACCTACTATCAGCCGGATCTGGCCACGCAGGAGGCCGGGCAGCCCATCTTCATCCCCCAGGGCCGCGTGATCCTGGGCATCGCCACGCTGCTGGGCGCGATCACGGCCTTCGGCCGCGTCTTCGACGCCATCACCGATCCGTTCATCGCCTCCAAGTCCGACCGCTGCAAATCCCGGGACGGCCGTCGCATCCCCTTCATGCGCGCCGCGGCGATCCCCTTCGCGCTTTCCTGCATCTTCACGTTCTGGTCCCCCATCGGCCATGAGAGCTGGGGGAACGCGCTGTTCCTCTTCCTCATGCTGATGCTTTTCTACTTCTTTATGACCATGTACTGCACGCCCTACAACGCCCTCATCCCGGAGCTGGGCGCGGACCAGGAGACGCGCATGAGCATCTCCACGGCCATCTCCTTCACCTACATCGCCGGCATGGCGGTGGCCTACGTGGCCCCGGTGCTCTGGGGCGCGCTGGAGGGCTTCGGCATGGGGCGCGTCGCCGCCATCCGCACCACGTTCACGGCGCTCTCGCTCATCGGCATGGCCTGCATGTTCATCCCCGTGTTCGCCATCCGTGAGAAGGATTACGTCACCGCCGCGCCGAGCGAATCCACGGCGTTCAAATCCCTGGCGGCCACCTTCCGCAACCGCGATTTCCGCGCTTTCGTGGCCTCGGATATCGCCTACTTCCTGGGGCTGACCATGTTCCAGACGGCGCTGCCCTTCTTCGTGCGGACGCTTCTTGGCCTGGAGGAGAGCATGTACACGGTCTACTTCGTGCTCATGACCGCGCTCTCCATGCTCTTCTACATCCCCGTGAACAAGCTCACGCCCAAGTTCGGCAAGAAAAAGCTGATTCTCTGCGCGTTCGTCATCTTCACCCTGGCCTTCACCTTTACTGCCTTCTTCGGCAAGTACCTGCCCTTCTCCCCGACCGCGCAGGGCTACATCCTCTGCGCCATCGCCGCGCCGGCTATGGCTATCTTCGGCATCCTGCCCCAGGCGGTCGTCGCGGACATCGCCGAGAGCGACGCCCTGGATACCCACGAGGAGCGCGCCGGCATGTTCTACGCCGCCCGCACCTTCGCCTTCAAGCTGGGCCAATCCATCGCCATGCTGCTGGTGACGGCCTTCGGCACCATCGGCCTGGAGACCGGCCTGGGCTACCGCATCACGGCCGTGGCCGCGGCGGTCGTCTGCGCGTTGGGCGGCCTGCTCTTCCTCGTGTACGACGAGAAGAAGATCTACGCCAAGATCCTTCACAAGGGCCCCGAGGCGTGACGCGTCCGGAGATGATCCTGCTCGATTACGGGGGCACGCTCCTGCGCGAGCCGGATCTGGACTTCCGGCGCGGCTGGCGCGCGCTTCTCCGGCACGCCGCCCGAAACCCGCTGGGCCGCACGGCGGATGAGCTCTGCGCTTTCGATGCCGCGCACTTTCGCGCCCTCGCTCCCGCGCGGCGGGCGGGCTTCGAGATCCACGAACACCAGATGCTGCGCTACACTTGCGATATGAACCGCGTCCGCCTCGGCCTGAGTTGGGACGAGGCGGAGGACGTCCTCTGGGACGCCGCCTGCCCCATGGGCGAAGAGTGCCTCCTCCCCGGGGCGCGCGAGGCCCTGGCTTTCCTCGAACGGGAGGGCGTGCGCACGGGCGTTGTGAGCAACATCGCCTGGTCCGGCCGCGCGCTCAAGCGGCGTCTGGACGCCCTTCTGCCGGGGAACCGCTTCGAGTTCATCATCGCCTCCAGCGAATACGGCGTCCGCAAGCCGGACCGCCGCCTCTTCGATCTGGCCCTCTCCCTGGCGGATCTTCCCGCGGCGCGGGTCTGGTTCATCGGCGATACCTTCCCGACCGACGTCCTCGGCGCGGCGGGCGCGGGCGTATGGCCGGTCCTCTTTGGTTCCTCGCCCGCCGAGGCGATCTTCCCCTACAGCCGCATCGGCGGCTGGGCGGAGCTTCCCGCCCTTCTGAACGCTTCCCAATCCTGCGAAAAGAGATGATTCCCCTTGGAGGAGCTGCATTCCCGATTGAACCCGGACGGCCTCGCCTATTCCCGGGATTACGCCGCCACCATGCGCGACGTGATCCTCCCCTTCCTCGCCGCGCGCCGCGCGGACGCGACTGTGCAAGGCGCGGGCGGCAAGCCCATCCACGCCTGCCGCTGGGACGCCGACGATCCCCGCGGCACGGTCGTCGTCGTGCACGGCTTCACCGAAAACGCGGAAAAGTTCAGCGAGGTCATCCACTCCTTCCTGCAGAACCGCTGGAGCGTCGTCGCCTACGATCAGCGCGGCCACGGCTATTCCTGGCGCGCCGACGGGTTGGACGACATGTCCCTCACCCATGTGGACCGTTTCCAGGACTACGTCGAAGACCTCGAGGCCGTCTGCGAGCAGGTCCTCAAGCCCATGCCCAAGCCCTGGGTCGTCTTCGCGCACTCCATGGGCGGCGCGGTGACTTCCCGCTTCCTCGAGCTGCACGACGGCGTCTTCCAGCGTGCGGCCCTCTGCGCGCCGATGATCGCCGCCAACTGCGGGGGCGTGCCCTTCTTCGTCACCAAACTGCTCTGCCGCGTCAACCGGATCGCAGGGCGCGGCAAGCGGCGCGTGTTCATCTCCAAGCCCTACGCGGGCCCGGAGGATTTTCCCACCTCCTGCGCGACCTCCCGCGAGCGCTTCGATTGGTATGACGCCCTCAAGGCCGCCACGCCTGAGTATCACAACAACGGGCCCACCTACCAGTGGCTCCTCGAGGAGCTGACCATCTCCCAGAAGCTCCTCGCCCCCGGCGCGGCGGAACGCGTCGCCATCCCCGTGCGCATCTGGACGGCGGAGGACGACAATCAGGTCCTCCCCCAGGCCCAGGAGGTGTTCGTCAAGCGTCTGCGGCAGGGCGAGCGACGGCTCGTCAAGGGCGCCAAGCACGAGATCTACCGCTCCGCCGACGAGGTCCTCTTCCCCTGGTGGCATGAGGTCCTCGTTTTCCTGGCCGAGGCGTGATGGTTCCTTCGCAGACTCTTCAGGCCGCTCCCCTCCTTCCGGCGGGGGCGGCTTCTTGCGTCCGCGGCGCGCGCGTGCTACAATGCTCCCGGAAAGCGTCCAAAGGAGGGATCACCATGGCACGGCCCAACGTTCTTCTCTTCATGGCGGATCAATTCCGCGGCGACTGCCTGGGCGTGGACGGCCATCCGGACGTCAAGACGCCCTTTCTGGATACCCTCGCCCTGCGCGGCGCGCGCTTCGCGCGGGCCTACAGCGCCACGCCCAGCTGCATCCCGGCGCGGGCCGGGCTGATGACGGGCATGTGTCCCCGCCATCACGGCCGCGTGGGCTATCAGGACGGCGTGCCCTGGCGGTACGAAAACACCCTGGCGGGCTGTTTCACCCGCGCGGGCTACCAGACCAAGTGCGTGGGCAAGATGCACGTCCACCCCCTGCGCAACCGCCTCGGTTTCGAGGACGTGGAGCTGCACGACGGCTTCCTGCATTATTACCGCCGCCCCGGCACGCCCGCCTGCGAGAGCCAGCTGCGCGCCGACGATTATTTCTACGAGATGCAGGGCCTCGGCCACAAGGACGTCACCGATACGGGCATCGACTGCAACGGCTCCGTGGCGCGCCCCTGGCCCTATGCCGAGGAGACCCACCCCACCCGCTGGGTCGGCGACCGCGCGGTGGATTTCCTCCGCCGCCGCGACCGCGATCATCCCTTCTTCCTGATGGCCTCCTTCGTGCGGCCCCATCCGCCGTTCGACGCGCCGCAGTGCTTCTTCGATATGTACCGCGGGATGGACCTGCGCCGCCCGCCCATCGGCGATTGGGCGCAAAAGACCGCCTCCCGCGCGCAGGGCAGCCCCAACGGCATCGCCGATCCGGAGCTCCTGCGCGAGGCGCAGATCGGCTATTACGCCTGCATCACCCAGATCGACCACCAGATCGGCCGCGTCATGGAACAGCTGCTTCTCGAGGGCGAGCTGGCCAACACCTACGTCCTCTTCCTCGCCGACCATGGCGAGCTCCTGGGCGACCACAACCTCTACCGCAAATCCCTCCCCTACGAGGGCAGCGCCCGCGTGCCCCTGCTCATCGCCGGGCCGGGCGTCGCGCCGGGCACGGTATCCCAGGCGCCCGTGGAGCTCATGGACGTCATGCCGACCCTGCTGGACGGCTGCGGCATCGAGATCCCCGCGAGCGTCGACGGGAAGAGCCTCCTGCCCCTCGCCCGCGGCGAAGACGCGCCTTGGCGCGAATGGCTCCACGGCGAGCATGCCTGGGAGGGCTATTCCGTGCAGTACGTCGTCACCGGGCGCGACAAGTACGTCTGGTTCTCACGCGACGGACGCGAGCAGTATTTCGACCTCGCCGCCGATCCCCAGGAGACTCATGACCGCATCGCCGACCCCGCCTGCCGGGAGCGAATCGATCAACTGCGCCGCGCGCTGATCGCTGATCTTGTCGGCCGGGAGGAGGGCTATACCGACGGAGAGCGTCTCATCCCCGGCCAGCCGGGCCGCGCGGTGCTCACAAGCGCTGCCCTGTAGAGGACATGCCTTGGGGAGCTGCGGCGGGGCTCTGCCCCGCGCCCTGCTTAAGGGGCCAAGGACCCTTTAGAATCCCATATTGGGGGATATCTGTAATACATAAACAAAGCAGTTCTCTCGAAAAGAAACGGGCTCCAGTACCCTTGCGCAAGGATACCGGAGCCTTTTCCTATACTATTCCCCAACTGAGGGGTCCAGGGGGAATCATTCCCCCTGCCGGGGTGCAGGGGCAGAGCCCCTGCCAGCGGTCCGTGGGAAAGAATCCCCTGGCGCCCTCGGCGTCACACTCCGCGCTCGCGGTACTCCTGGGGCGTAACGCCCTCGGCCTGCTTGAACTTGCGGGAGAAGCTGGCGGCGTCCAGGTACCCGACGGCGAGGGCGATCTCCTTGACGCGCTGATCGCTTTCGGCGAGGAGCTTCTTGGCATAGAGGATGCGCAAGCTGGAAACGTACTGGAGAAAGCTCATGCCGGTGGCCTTGCGGACGGCGGAAGTCACGCTGCGGGCGGAGAGGCCGAAGGTATCGGCGACGTGTTCCAGGGACATATCCGGGTCGGTGAAGCGCTCGCGGATGTACGTGAGGATGCGCTTCTCCCGCGCGGTCTCCTTCTGCTGGCGCGGGGCGTAGGCGGTGACGGCGTCGGCGAGGGCGGAGCGCATGATGTTGCAATACTGGTCCAGCGGCGTGCCGGAAAAGCTGTGCAGAGGGCTGTCCGCACCGATGCCGGGCAGGTTCATCTCCTCCAGGAGCTCGGAAAACATGCCGTGGAGGAAGAGCCGCCAGGTCAGGGCCAGGGTAGGGTTGGAGGAATACTCCCGTGCGGCTACGCACATGCCGTCGAAGATGGCGATGGCGTCGGCGCGGCGGCCGTCCAGCGCGGCCTCGATGAGCTGGGCGCGCTCCTGCACGGGGATGAGCGCGCTGGCGATCTCCCGCTGCATGCGCGCGCCGTAGAGGATGACCTGTTGCGCGTCGTCCTCGCGCAGGGCGACCGCGGCCTCGATCATGGAATTGCCCAGGTCCGAGAGGTTCGCGGAAATGCTGCCCACGCCCGCGCGCAGGCCCGGCGCTCCCGCCTCCTGCGCCTGTCGGAGGATCTCCCCGGCGACGCGGCGCACCCTCGCCTCCTGCTCCTCCGGCGGCGGCACCATCATGTTGACGACCAGCGCGTATTCCTCCTCCGGCGCCATCTCCAGCGGATAGAGCGCGCACTTTTCGAGGCGGATCTCGTCCAGCGCCGCGCGCACCGCCGCGCCGGGCGCTCCTCCTGCGTTTTCACAGACCACGACGAAATACCCGTCGTGCGGAAAGGAGATGCCCGCGCCCGCGAGCACGGAGCGCAGAGAGGCCGTGTGGCTGTAGCCGTTCATGAGCAATTCCACCAGCACCGGCCCGCGGATGAGGCTCTGCATGCGCTGGGCGTCGTCGCGCAAGAAGGCGTTCTGGTCGGAAAGGCGCGCGTACTGGCTGCGGATGCCGGCGAAGATATCGTCGTCTCGGGCGTCGATATCGGAGGCGAGCTCGCGCAAGGGCCGGAAGAAGGCCCGCCCCACCAGCACCGCCGCCGTCACGACCACAAGAAACAGCGCCGCGCACACGCCCAAATACCGCGCCACCGCGGCGTTCAGCCCGGCGTACAGCGCGCTCTCCGGAATGGCGGCGAGGTAGTAATACCCGTTGGTCTGAGAGATCAGGCGCAGGAAAAGATAGCCCTCGCCCTCCACACGGGCGGAGAGCATGCCCGTGCCGCGCGCGGAGAGGAGCCTCTCGCGCAATCCCGAGGAGGCGGCGGTATGGTCGCTGACGTAGATCTGGCGCATCATGGAATCCAGGATGCAGTAAAAGCCGGGCGTCTCGCCCATGCAATCGGCGAAGAGATCCGCGAAGGCCGCGCCGTCCATGAAGAAGGCCAGGCAGCCCATCTGCTTTTCCGCCAGCTCCGGCGCGGGGTAGATATAGACGAAGGTATCGCTCGTCTCCTGGGTCTGCCAACTGCGGCGCATCTGCAGGAACATGGGGCTCTTGGCGCCGTTCATATTGGTATAGAAGGCGCTCATGTTCAGATCCACCGTCTGCCGCTGGCGCAGGAATTCCCCGTAGGGCACCACGCCAGACGAGGTGACGATCTCGCTCCCGCAGCGCAGCATGAAGACGATCTCCCCGGCGGAGGGATAGTTCTCCTCGTAGGTGCGCAGCTGGCCGGAGATGCGGTCCTCGCCCGTTTCGGCGAAGGCCTCGATCATATCGGCGTTCTGGGAAAAGTGCAGCCCGACGGACTCCACGCGGCTGAAAAGGAGATCCGCCTGGGAACGCACGTATCCCAGGCTCTCCAGGGCCCTCTGGCGCACGTCCGCGCGGCCGCTGAGTGCGTAGCGGGAGAGCAGCAGCGCCACGCACACCAGCATCGGCAGCGCCGCCGTGAAGATATAGCTGAGCAGATGCCTCTTTTCCGTGCGGCTCAGGCGCAACTTCCCCTCCCCCTTTTCTTTGGCGGTCTGACTTTCAGTATACGGCGGGAAGGGCGGCTTGTCAATCCAGAGGGATGAGCGATCTGTTTTTACCGCCGGTTTCATCTGATTGTGCACCTTTTCCATATCGATTTGGAGTCTTTTCCCAATTTTGGGAGATTTGTTAGGAATTGCATCTCTTTTTTCCGGTTTGACATATTGCTTTTCCCCTCCGGAAGGGCTATCTTGAAAGCGGTGAGGAGAGGTCTCTCTCCGCGCCGGGATCCATCATCACTAGAAGGAGGATCATCCCATGAAACGCAAGCTTCTCGTGTTCCTGCTCGTTTTGACGATGCTCGTCAGCGCGAGCTCCGCGCTCGCGGCCGCTTCGATCGACTACCCCGTCGAGAACGGCCACACGCTCTCGATCTGGGCGCCGCTCAACAGCGCCGCGGCGAAGAAGATCACCTCGTACAACGAGAACGAATCCTTCATCTTCGCCCAGGAGTACACCGGCATCTCCCTGGAATTCGTGCATCCGGCCATCGGCCAGGAGACCGAATCCTTCAACCTGATGATCGCCTCTGAAGAATACACCGACATGGTCACCGTCTGGAACCCGATGTATCCCGGCGGCAACGTCGCGGCAGTCGAAGACGGCGTGTTCATCGACCTGACCGACAAGCTGGACGAGTATTCCCCCGCCTTCGCCGAGATCCTCGCCACCAACACGGAGTACTGGCGCGAGATCTCCACGCCGGACGGCCGCATCCTCGCCTACACCGGCTACAAGAATTCCACCGATAAGCAGGAGGGCTCCTACAACCGCCTGCAGGTTCGCGCCGACTGGCTCGAGGAGAGCGGCCTGGGCATTCTGCGCACCATCGCCGATTACGAAGCCTTCTTCCAGTGGATCCTGGATAATAAGGAAGGCGTCATCCCGCTGGCCATCGAGGGCGACGGCTTCGACGCCACCCTCGCGATCGCCTTCGAGCTCTACGAGGCCAACTACTCCCTGCGCGACGGCGCTCTCTACGCCTCCCGCTACGACCCGGCCCTCAAGGATTACCTTGAGATGATGCACCGCTGGTACGAGAAGGGCTACCTCTCCAAGGATTTCGTGTCCGTCGACCGCCAGAACGCCTTTGAGACCGGCGCGGCCGCCATGTTCTCCTACACCAGCGTCGATACCTACACCCGCTGCGCCTCCCTGGGCATCCCGGTCGAGAACCTGCCCTACCTCCGCCAGGAGGAAGGCCAGCAGCTGCACGGCTTCTACGCCATCTGGCCGAACAACACCGTCTACACCACCATCACCACCAAGTGTGAGTATCCGGAAGAGGCCATGGAGTTCATCGACTTCGGCTACACCGAGTTCGGCGCCAACGTCTACAACTTCGGCTATCCGGAGCGCGCCTGGGTCTACGGCGAGGACGGCAAGCCCCAGTACACCGATTACATGCTCCACAATCCGGACTACGCCAACATCAACGATTCCACCCACATCCTCAAGCTGCACAGCGGCGGCATCGCCCGCATGAGGTATTCCGACGCCGTCACCATCCCGGACAACGTGCTCGATCCGGGCTGCCTGACCTACCGCCTCCAGTGGATGGACGACCCGAACTACGATATCGACTACTGCATCCCGTCCCTGGTCTACACCACCGAGGACAACGACCGCCACGCCTCCCTGTGGACCGATATCAAGACCTACTCCGACGAGATGATCCTCAAGTTCATCACCGGCGCGGAGTCCCTCGACAACTTTGACAACTACCTGGCCACCCTCAAGAGCATGGGCATCGAGGAGTGCCTGGAGATCTCCCAGCGCACTTATGACGCCTTCATGCAGAAGACTCCCGCCAAGTAAAGCGTTTTCCGGGTATCCCAAGCTCCATCGGGCGGCTCCGGCCGCCCGATGGAGACGTATTTTTCCGCATAGCGAGGTGAACCGAAATGGCGCAGCCGTCCGCGGCCCTGAAAAAGAGCTTCCCCCGGAGACTGGCGCGCAACTACCGGCAAAACCCCTACATCTATTGGATGGCCCTGCCGGTGGTGCTGTATTATCTCCTGTTCCATTATCTGCCCATGTTCGGGATCGTGATCGCGTTCCAGAACTTCCGCCCGGCGCGCGGCGTTTTCGGCAGCCAGTGGGTCGGCATGCAGAATTTCCAGGACTTTTTCCGCAGCCCCTTCGCGCCTCGCCTGATCCGCAACACCATCCTCATCAACGTCTATTCCATCCTCTGGGGCTTCCCCGCCCCGATCCTCCTGGCGCTGATGCTCAACGAGGTGCGCGCCAGCGCCTATAAGCGCGTGATCCAGACCGTCAGCTACATGCCGCACTTCATCTCCCTTGTGGTCATCTGCGGCATGATCAAGGAGTTTTCCCTGATCAACGGCCTGTTCAACGATGTGCGCGCCTTCTTCGGCCTGGAGCGCGTCGGCATCCTCAGCGAGGCCAAGATGTTCCGCACGGTGTACATCGCCAGCGGCATCTGGCAGCAGATCGGCTGGGGCTCCATCATCTACCTGGCGACGCTCGCGGGCGCCGATCCCAACCTTTACGAGGCGGCCGTCATCGACGGCGCGAACCGCTTCCAGCGCATCATCCATGTGACGCTGCCGGTGCTCGTGCCGCTGATCGTGATGCAGTTCATCCTGCGCATGGGCCAGATGATGAACGTCGGCTCGGAGAAAATCATCCTTTTGTACACGCCCCTCACCTACGAGACGGGCGACGTCATCTCCTCCTACGTCTACCGTCGCGGCCTCCAGGAGACGAAGTACTCTCTGGGCACGGCCATCGGCCTGTTCAACTCTCTCATCAACATGTGCCTGGTGGTGGGGACGAACGCCCTCTCCCGCAAGGTGCTGGATGAGAGCCTGTGGTAGAGGAGGCGAAACAAGATGGTAGAAAACAAGTCCTTTGGCAGCAGGCTTTTTGATATTATCAATTATGCGCTCCTGGGCGTGGTCGCCCTGTTATGCCTGTATCCTCTCTGGCACGTGCTCATGGGCTCCTTCTCGGACCCCAAGGGCCTGACGCTTCATACCGGCATCATGCTCTGGCCGGAAGGGTTCTCCCTGGCGGGGTACCAGATCGTGCTCTCCAACCCGAACATCCTCTCTGGCTACCTGAACACGCTCTTTTACGTGGTGGTCGGCACCTGCGCCCGCATGGTCATGACGATTTTGGGCGCCTACGCCCTTTCGCGCTCGAACTTCCTGCTCAAGCGCGCGATGTCGGTGTTCGTGGTCGTCACCATGTATTTCGGCGGCGGCCTGATCGCCTCGTTCCTGGTGGTGACGAAGGTCTTCAATATGTACGATTCGCGCGCCGCGATCATCGTGCCCTCGCTGGTCTCCACCTGGAACATGATCATCCTCAAGACGGCCTTCCAGCGCGTGCCCGCCTCCCTGGAGGAATCCGCCCGGCTGGACGGCGCGAACGACCTGGTCCTTCTGATCCGCATCATCCTGCCCGTGACCATGGCGACCCTCGCCGTCATCACCCTGTATTACGCGGTGGCGGAGTGGAACAGCTGGTTCACGGCCGTGGTCTACCTGCGCAGCCGGGAGAAGTTCCCCCTGCAACTCTTCCTGCGCGAGACGCTGATCTCCTATTCGACCAGTATGTCCGACGAAGTCACCGGCTCCATGGACGCGCCGGACATGGTGCTCTTCATCGAGGAGCTGGTGCGCTACGCGACCATCATCGTCGCCACCGTGCCGATCCTGTGCATCTACCCCTTCGCGCAGCGCTACTTCATCACCGGCGTGATGATGGGCTCGCTCAAGGAATAGAGGCCCTATTTTCCCTATTTGGAAAGGAGTGTTCCGCCCATGAAACTGCTTGGTCGCGAGGTGCCCCTGGGAATGTCTATCGGCGGCCATAAGCCCGAGGATATCAAGGGGTTCGTCGAGAACGGCTTCACCCATTTCGAGCTGGGCATCCCCGCCCGCCTGCTCGGCGAGGAAGACCGCCTCGCCTTCCGCGGCCGCGAGGAGGAGCTCGTCGCGCCGCAGACGCCCATGAAGGACGCCATCGAGGCGGAAGGCCTGCGCGTCTGGAGCGTGCACCTGCCCTTCGGCTTCGGCTGGGATATCGCCCATTACGACGAGAAGGAGCGCGACGCCGCCGTCGCCTCCCTCAAAAAGGTCATCGACCTGACGAAGGAATGGCATCCGCGCATCTACGTGCTGCACGGCTGCCTGGAGCCCGTCGCGCCGGAGCAGCGGCCTGTGCGCGTCGCCCGCTCTATCCAGTCCATGCGCGAGCTGGACGCCTACGTACAGCCCTTCGGCGCGCGCATCGCCCTGGAGGACCTGCCCCGCTCCTGCTTGGCCAACTCCTCCATCGAGACCCGCGCCATGATGCTGGCCGCCGGCGTGCCGATCTGTTTCGACGTGAATCACCTGCTCGGCGACACCCACGCCGCCTTCCTCGAGGCCCTGGCCACGAACGTCGTCACCACGCACCTGTCCGATTACGACGGCGTGGATGAGCGCCACTGGCTCCCCGGCCAGGGCGTCGTGCCCTGGAAGGAGGTCTTCTTCGGCCTGCTGGACGCGGGCTATCGCGGCCCCTTCCTCTTCGAGCTGCGCACCGGAGAGAACGGTCCCTACCAGGCCCCGGAGGTGCTCGCCGCCTTCAAAAAGGCCCTCGGCATCTGACGCCGGAACCGCAAAAACCGCCCGCCATCCTCGCGATGGCGGGCGGTTTTGCGCAGGCTTTTCTTACGCGCGGCCGCGCACGGTCAGATCCCCGAAGGCGCAGTGGCCTTTTTCCACGCCGACGCCCACGGCGCCGCGCAGATAGGGATTCTCTCCATCCTCGAAGGAGAGGAGCTCCTCCCCCGCCTCGGACAGGACGCGCAGCCGCGCGCCGACGCACTCGAGGGTGAAAGCGTACCGCTGCCCGTATTCCCAGGGGAAGGCGCGCTCGGCGAGCACGCGATATTTCGTCTCCACGTTCTTGACCAGCTGGAGCCGCCCGCCGCCGGTCAGGCGCACGGCGTAGCTGCGGCAGGCCCCCTGTACCCGCGCCATGAGCTGGCACGTCTCCCCGATCATGGGCCGCAGGGAGCCGGAAAGGGCGTAATCCCGCCAGGAGACGTCGCCGGTGTAGGCCTCGGCAAAATCCGCGCCGGAGCCGTGCAGCGCGCCGTCCTCCAGGTACCAGAGGCCCTTGAGGCGGGTGAACTGGGTGATCTCGCGGTGGCGGAAGCTCCACTGCACTTCGCGCTCCAGGCCGAACTGGACGCTGTAGGAGGGCGCGCCGGAGAAGTCCACGTCGTCGATGCGGGCGACGAGCCAATCCCTCGGCCCGGATGTATGCTCGAAGCGCACGCCCGCCAGCTCGATCCGGCCGCCCTCGATGGGCGGGATCTCCAGGCGCAGTCGCGTCCAGACGCCGGGCGTCAGGGCGACGCTCTCGCCGAGGATCTCCCGGCCGTGGTTCTTGTCGAGGGCGAAGACGCGCGCCGCGAACGCCCCGTCCGCCTCCGGGGCGAGGCAGACGCTGGCCTCGACCGTCTGCCCGGGGTAGAGCACGGGCGAGAAGTCCGGGTCGTAGCGGCCGTCGGTGAAATCCTCCTTGCAGTAGCAGGTTTTGTAGTACACGTCCACCGTCTTCCCCGCCATCTCGGCGGCGCAGCGCAGGCAGCGGCCGCCTTCCTCGCGCGGGACGTTGCGCAGGTGGAACTTCTCCGTGCCCGCCACGCGGAAGGAATGGGTGGAGAAGGGCAGATCGAAGTGGAAGCGCGCGGCCCTCCCCTCGAGGATCTCCTTCCAGCGCGCGGGCGGGTCCTCTCCGTTCAGGCGGTAGGCGAGGCGCGCGATCTCGCAGGCGCAGGCAGGGGCGTCCATGATGTTCAGGCAGCCCATGACGCTCGAGCAGGCGAGGAAATCGTGCACGGGCCGGAGCCATTTCTCATAATCGATGCCCTCCAGGCCCACGAGCGTGCCCATGATGGCGCCGACGTTGCCGGTGGTGCAGTCCGTATCCCAGCCGCACATGTTGCAAATGCCGATGGTGCGGGTGAAATCCCCCTCGCCGTAGAGCATGGAGAGCACCATCACCGCGGAGTTGGGGATGATATGGCAGCTGCCGGGGTAGCGGTCGTAGCCATAGTTGGCGCGGACGAATTCGAAACAGTCGCGCCAGGAGGCGGGATGCTCGTCGTGGAAGGCGATCACGTCCCGCGCCATGCGCGCGTATTCGCACCCCTCCGGCAGGAGCGAAAGGCCCTTTTCCACCACGGCGCGGATATCCCTTTGGACGAACGCCTCGGCGATGCAGGCCGCGACGAACATGCCGCCGTGCACACCCTCGCCGTCGTGGGAGACGGCCGCCGCCTTGCGGGCGAAGCGCGCGGCGCGCTCGGGGTTCCCCGGGTTGACCAGGCCCCAGGTGTCGATGAAGATCTGCCCGCCGATCTGCTCCGCCACGGTCCGGCCGTTCTGGGCGATGGAACCGCTCTGCGGGGCGGGGATGCCCGCGCGCAGGTTCAGATAGGCCGTGTGCTCGGTGGAGACGCCGTAGCCGCCCCACCAGTAAAAGCCGTGCTCGTAGGGGGTATAGTTGAGCCAGGTCTTGCCGATCTGCTCGCTGGTGAGATCCTCGGAGCAGGTATAATCCTCCAGGGCGCGCAGGAAGAACATCGGGCCGTTGGTGTCGTCATCTGCGGCGAAATCGCGGTAATCGACGATGTAATCGAAGACCTCCTCGCCCAGCACCGCGCGGATCTTGTCGTATTCCCAGCCCTCGATGGGCGCTCCGAGCCGCACGCCGACGATCTTGCCCAGCCAGCCCGCGTAGCACCTCTCCAGATACTCCTCAGGGATGCGCATGTTCCCGTCCTCCTTCGCGCAGGATCTCGCCATAGCGCCGGACCGGCGGCTCGCCCCAGAGGGCGCGGTAATCCGCCCCGAGGTAGCAGCCGAAGCTGGTGATATTCTCGAACCCCATCTCCCGGTAGGCGCGCACGTCCCCGCGCATCACATCTTCATCCAGTATAAGCTCTTTCGGCGGTTTTTTCCAGCCGGAAAAGCGGGAATTGTCCATCCAGTATTCCAGGACCTGGCTGCCCTCCCGCCCGAAAAACTCCAGCAGCGCCCCGATGGAGCGCGCCTGAGCGGCGTTCTTTTCGCTCTTCGGGTCAAACAGGGGCGCGTGGGAATCCCGGTCGAAAGGCGCGTACTCCAAAAACACGCCGCGCGCCGGGGCGATCTTCTCCGGCGCGGTGATGGTATCCACATAAGCCAGGTACGCGAGGCTCGCCCCACTCTTGTAGCGGCGGATGCCCCGCAGCATGGCGTTCACGGCGAGGAGCTGCTGATCGCCGGCGGAGAGTTCCCGGCAGCGGGGGCAATGGCAGCGCAGATCCCGGCCGTCGTCCAGCCAGAAAAAATAGCGCTCCTGGCCCGTCTCCAGGAGGCGGGCCAGCTGCTCCGCCCGCGCGGCGAGATACTCCAGGGCGTCCTGGTTGCTCACGCAGAGGTTGAAATCCGCCCGGCGCGCGCCGGTCTCGTCCATGCGGAACCATTCCGGCTTGACGTCGAAGAGGCTCCTGGGCAGGAGCCAGGCCATGGCGTGGGCCTCGTACTCCACGGCGACGCCCCGCCGCCCCAGCGCCTCCCGCAGACGGACGTTCTCCGGCAGGAGATGGCGCCGCACAGCCTCCTCCAGGCTCCGGTCCGCCGCGGCGCCGCCCACGGGGTGCAGGCCGAGGGTGTCGATATGGGCCTCCTCCAGCCGTTCGATCCAGCTTTCGTCCAGCTCCTCCGGGTGGAAGAGGATGCCCCGCCTCTCGCGCATGGTCTCCTTCCTTTCTCAGCCCTTGAGCGCACCGATCATGATGCCCTTGGTGAAGTATTTCTGCACGAAGGGGTACACCAGCAGGATCGGCACGATGGCGATGACCGTATTGGCCAGCTTGATGTTCTCCGAAAAGACGGTGGCGTTTCCGCTGGTGCCGATGGCGTTGTTGCTCTCGCTGCCGACGTTGGAGATCATCAGGTAGAGGTAATCCTGCAGGGTCTTGAGGTCGTAATTGGTGACGTAATAGACGCTCGTCTCGTAGGTGTTCCAGTAGCCGACGGCGGTGAACAGCCCCACCGTGGCCAGGGCCGGGACGTTCAGGGGCAGGACGATGCGGAAATAAATGCCGTACTCGCCCGCGCCGTCGATGCGCGCGGCCTCCTCCATCTCGTGGGGGAAGCTGGCGTAATTGGTGCGCAGGATGATCATATAGTAGGTGTTCACCAGGGCCGGGAGCACGTAGACCCAGATGTTGTTCAGGAGCTTGAGATCCCGGTAGAGCAGATACCGCGGTATCATGCCCGCGTCGATGAACATCGTCAGCACCACGACCGAGGTGATCACCGCGGAGCCCGGGTATTTCTTCGACATGCCGTAGGCCATGAAGCTGGTGCAGAAGAGGGTGAACACCGTGCCCATGCAGGTGATGATCACGGTGGTGATCATGGGGTGGATGATCTTGCCCTGCTTGAGCACGAAGGCGTAGGAGGAGAAGGTGATCTCGCTCGGCCAGAGGAGCACGGTCTTTTGCATATACTCCGTGTAGGAGATGAGCGAGCCGACGGTGCAATGCCAGAAGGGGTAGACCGTGATTACCATCAGGAGGCAGAAAAAGACCATCAGAAGGATATCGAAGGCCGTCAGCCGCCTGCGGAAGTGGTTGTTCGTCTTTGCCATCGCGCCGCGCCCCCTTAGAACAGGCCGCGCTCGCCGATGCGTTTGGCGAAGCGGTCCGTGCTGAACAAGAGTATGGCCGCCACCACGGCGTTGAAGATGCCCGCGGCGGAGGCGTAGCTGAAGCGGTTATTGGAGATGCCCATGCGGTAGACGAAGGTATCGAGCGTATCGCCCACGCTCATGACCTGGCTGTTCATCAGGGAATAGACCTGGCTGAACCCGCCGGACATCATGGAGCCCACTCGCAGGATCAGCATCACCACGATGGTCTCCTTGATCCCCGCCAGCGAGATGTGCCACATGCGCTGGAAGCGGTTCGCGCCGTCGATCTCCGCGGCCTCGTAGAGCTGCGGGTCGATGGAGAGCAGCGCCGCCAGGTAGATAATGGCGCCGTAGCCCGTTTCCTTCCAGAGATCGCTGAGCACCAGGATGGAGCGGAAGAGCGATTTCTGCGCCAGGAACGTGTAGGGCTTGAGGCCCATGAGGGCGCGGATCTGGTTGAACATGCCGCCGTAGACGCTGGTGAAGTTGAGCAGGATGCTCGAAATGATGACCCAGGAGACGAAGTGCGGCAGGTAGAGGATCGTCTGGGTCACGCGCTTGAAGGCGCTGAATTTCAGCTCGTTGAGCAGCAGCGCCATGAGGATCGGCGCCGGGAAGCAGAAGATCAGCTTATAAAAGTTGATGGCCAGGGTATTCACCAGAGCCGTGCGGAAGCCCACGGAGGTGAACAGCTCCTGGAAATACTTAAAGCCCGCCCAGGCGCACTTTTGCAGGGGCCTGGTCACGCGGAAATCCCGGAAGGCGATCTGCATGAAATACAGCGGATAGATCCGGAAGATAAAATAGAAGATGACGCCGGGGATGACGAAGGAATAGATGCAGCGGTTTCTCCAAATTTCCCGCCACAGCCGCTTCGCAGGCCCTCTTTTGGCAACGCTCGTCACGCTATCGCCTCCAGGTGTTTTTTCTTCTTGGGGAAGGAAAAGGGCGCAGAGCGCCAAACGCCGCCCTGCGCCCTTTTTCGTTCAGGAACCGTCAGATCAGAAGGTCGCGGAATCCGGGGTGGTGCCCTTGGACTCGTAGTACTCCTTCACGATGCCGCGGAGCTCGTCGATGCCCGCGTCCTTGAGGGCCTTCTGGAAGTTGCCCCACTCGGCGTCCACGTCCATCTCGCCGGTAATCATCGGCACGAGGTACTGCGTGCGCAGCTCGTTGATGGAAGCTGAGATGACGTCGGCGCGCTCGTTGGAGAAGTAGCCCAGGGTATCGGCGCGGACGTTATCCGGGTTGGTGGAGTAGTTGACCCACTCGATCATGGTCGGGTTGGTGATGAGGCGGTCGTTGGTGCCGAAGTCGGCGACCTCGCCCAGCAGGTGCTGGCACTGGCCCCACTCCGTGTTCAGGGTCTCCTCGCGCTGGACCTTGACGCCGTCCACCACGTCGTGGTGCTGGCCTTCAAAGCCGTACAGGGTGAGATCGCGCCCCTCGTCGCTGAGCAGGTAATCGAAGATGGCGAGGATGCGGGCGGCCTTGGCTTCGTCCAGATCGGCGCTGAAGGCGGAATCCGCGGAGAAGCCGAAGTAGGAGTTCATGTAGGAACCGGCCGGGCCGGCGGGCAGGGGCATCATAAGGCCGAGCTTGGCGTCGGACTTATAAGAAGTCAGGGTCTGGCTCATGTTGGAGTACCAGGTGGAGTTGACGTTCATCATCAGAGCGCCGACCTTGCCGGTGCAGAACTTCTCCATGGCCTCGGTGTAGCTGGAGATCATGATCTCCGGGTCGAGCGTGCCGTCCTCGGCGAAGAGGTCGCGCCAGTACTCGATCATGGCCTTGTAGTTGTCGTCCTCATACTTGTAGATATAATCGCCGGTGGAGGTGATGCCCCAGTTGCGGTAGCCGGTGAAGCTGGACTGGGCGATCTCCAGGCCGCTGACGTTGCCATAAGCGGTGAAGCCGGTGGAATCGATGCCGTCCAGGTCGGCCTCAGCGAAGGCGCGGCACATCTCGGCGAACTCGTCCCAGGTCTTGGGGGTCTCGAGGTTCAACTTCTCCTGCCAGTCCAGGCGGTAGAAGATGCCCCTGTTCAGGCAGCCCAGGGTATCCGGGATGCGGTAGAACACGCCGTCGTTGGCCAGGAAGGCCGCCTTGCTGTTGACGTTGAGCTGCGCGGCGATGTTCTCGAAGTTGTACTTCTCGACCATCTCGGAGACGTTGAGCAGCGCGCCGTCCTCGACCAGCTGGTTGAAGACGCCCTGGTCCGTCACGCGGAACCAATCCGGGATGTCGGCGCCGGCGATGCGCATGTTGAGCGTATCGTCATAGTTGGCCTCGGAGGTGATGGTCAGCTTCAGGTTGACGTTG
Organism: uncultured Eubacteriales bacterium; assembly: GCA_902782795.1. Classification (GTDB taxonomy): domain Bacteria; phylum Bacillota; class Clostridia; order Christensenellales; family Aristaeellaceae; genus UBA1224. Next base: position 21,332 of record CACZOT010000018.1, read on the forward strand.
AACTTGTCGTTGATGAACTGGACGATGGGGTCCTTCTCATCGACTTCCATGACGAAGTAGGCCATGAGCTCGATATCCATGGGCTCGGTCATATCGACTTCAGCGGCCATGGCCATGGGAGCGGCGGCCATCAGGAGCAGCGCCAGGAGCAGAGAAACGATCTTCTTCATCGATTGTCCTTCCTTTCCGATGATCGTGTTGCCCGGACCCTGAAGGGGGCCCTTATCCAACGAGCATATTTTAACCGTTTCTCAATGTTATGCATATGTGAAGAAATTGACATTTACCCGCGGGAAAATTGACTTTTCCCTATTCCTTCTTCTCCCGTCGCAGATCCGAAGGGAGCATGCCGTACTTCTCCGCGAACAGTTCGGAGAAGTAGCGGGCGTTGGCATAGCCGACCTTTTCCGCCACCTCGCCCACGCGCATGTCCGTGGTGCGCAGAAGGCGGCGGGCGGCCTCGAGGCGGTAATCCCGCAGGTAGCTGGCAAAGCCCTTGCCCGCCTTCTTTTTGAACTGGCGGCAGAAGTAGGAGGTGCTCTTGTAGAGATGCCGCGCCACGCCGTCCATGGTGATATTCTCGGCGAAGTGCTCGTGGATATAGCGCAGGGCCTCGTCCATGTCCCCCTCCGCCTCGCCCTCGGGGGCCTCGGCGCGCGTTTCGTCCAGGTGCTGCCTCAGGCGCAGCATGGCGGGCTCGAGCGCCGAGCCGATATCGATCTTGAGCACGTAATCGAAGGCGTGCAGGGCCAGGGCGCGTTGGGCGTAGCTGAAACGGGCGTAACCGGTCAGCACCACGCACTCCATCTCCGGGTGGCGCACGCTGGCCTGTTCGATGAGATCCAGCCCGCTCTCGCCCGGCATCTTGATATCCGTGAGGAGCACGTCTGGCCGGTGCTCGTCGATGAGGCGCAGGGCCTCCGCGGCGTCCGCCGCCAGGCCGCACACCTCAAAGCCCATCCCTTCCCAATCGAACCCCTTGGCGAGGCCGCGGCGGATGGTCTCCTCGTCCTCGGCGATGATGAGCTTATAGGCCATGGTTTTCCTCCTCGCAGGGCAGCCAGATCGTCACGGCGATCCAGCCGTTCTCGTCCGAACCGAGGCGCACACCGCTGCGCGCGCCGTAGCGCAGGCGCAGCCGTTCCATGATGTTGCGAAGGCCGATGTGCGTCGTCGGCGCGGTGGAATCGATATGCTGGTTGATGGGTTCGATGGCGCCGACCGCCACGGGCAGGCCGTCGTTGGCGATGGTGAGGACGAGGCTCTCGCCCCGCCGCTCCAGGCCGACGCGCACGCGCAGGGTCTGGCCAGAGGTCATGCCATGCTTGATGGCGTTTTCGATCACCGGCTGCATGATGAACTTGGGCACGACGGCCTTCTCCAGCTCCTCGTCGTAGGGAAGCCATTCCACGTCCAGCCGCTCGTGGAAGCGCGTCTTCTGCACCTCGATGTAGGAGCGCGTGAGGGCGATCTCCCGCCCGAGGGGCACGTCCATGGAATCCATGGCCAATTCGTTGCGGAAAAAGCGCGCCACGACCTGAAGCGTCTCGCCCAGGGTCCGCGTCTCCCCCATGCGCAGCAGCAGCTGCATGGAGGCGAAGAGATTGCTGATCAGGTGGGAATCCAGCTGGGATTGGAGCGCGACGATCTCCGCCTCGCGCTTGCGCTTTTCCAGGTAGAGATTCTCCTCCTGGCGGCGTCGCTCCATCTGCTCCAGCTCATGGATGCGCCTCAGTGCGTTCTGGAAGCCCCGGGCGATGAGGGTGATCTCGCCCTCCCGCTCGAGCGCGGCGGGCAGATCGCTCCTGCCCGGAACGGCCGCGGTGAAGTAGTCCTCCAAAAGCCGCGCCGAACGCATGAAGCGCGTGGCGAACAGATACGACAGCCCCGTGAACAGCAGCGCCAGCACCGCCGTGAGCACGATCATCAGCCCGCCCAGGAGCCGCTCCGCGCTGGATACGACGTCGCTGGACATGAGGGCCACAAGCTGCCAGGAGGTGCCCTGCACGGGCTCTGTCACCAGGAGGTATTTCCCCGGAGTGCCTGCGGCGCTGCCCAGGGCGGTGGTGTCCAGCGGCCGCATGCCGCCGCGGTTCCCGCCCGCCAGGAGCTTCCCCTGCCCCATGCCCTCGATGAGATTGCGGTACGGCGCCGTCATGGGCACGTCCAAAAGACGCCAGGCGGACCTGTCGTAAATATACCAGAGGGTCTGGCCGGAGCGCGCCGCGCTGGCCAGGTTCCCGTCGATGGCGGCCTCGGCGTGCAATTCCGCGAAGCCCACGCAGGAAAAGAGGCGGCGGCCCGCCATGCGCCGGGTCACACGCAGGGGCACGAGTACGGCCAGGTCGCTTTCGCGCAGATTGGCCGTGGAGACGGTGATCGGGCGGTAGCTGTCGGCATACTCGGCGAGCAGGCCGTCAGTGAGCAAGGGGGCGAAGGGCGTGGTGCACAGCAGGACGTTTCCCTCCGCGTCGTAGAGACGCAGGCCGGAAACGCCGTCCAAACCGGAGAGCAGCTCCAGCGCGATCCCGCGCAGGTCCTCGCCGCCGCCGTCCGGCCGCTCCAGCCAATCCATGAGCGCGGCGTTGGTGCGGGTCTTGTCGGCCTGGCGCAGGAGCCGCGCGTAATCGAAGCCGATGCCGCGGGCCGCCTGCTGGGCTGCCTGGCGCTGGAACTCCTGTGTGCAGTCGATCGCCGAGGCGGAAAAGGCCCGGAAAGCCGCGGGCGGCGTGATCACCGCGGGCAGGAGCGTGAGCAGGAACACGGCCATGATCCGTCCGCGCAGACCGCCCCGCAGGGAAGGAGCGCCCCCGGGGCCCCTCTCCGCGGCCTGCCTCGCCTGCTCCGCCAAACGCCGCAGAGGCCTCATGGCCAGATACGCCGCCGCCCAGAGGAGGGGCGCCATCGCCAGGGCCTGCGCCGCCACGACGAGCGCCAGCGGCCGGAGAGAGCCTCCCGCGCCGCGCAAAACATCCTCCAGAGGGATCAGGGAGGAATAGCGCCTGTCATAGGAAATGCTCGTAAAGGATGTGAGGAAACAGAGCCGCCCGTCCACGCGGCAGAGGCGCTCCGCGGCCCCCTGCGCGCTCCGGGAGGAGAGCTCTTCCTCCATGGCCTGATTGGGTGCGAGGGAAAACAGGCGAGCGCCGGAATGGTCCGTCAGGAAGAAATTGTCCACCGGGCCCTGGTAGACGCGCCCGGCGTCCAGCTGAGCGACCAGGTAGCAGGAACCGCCCACCTGGACCGTGAGGCGGTCGTACGCGTTCTCGCCGGAGCGCAGCCACTGCAGGGCGCTGGCCGAGGCGGCCGCGCGGGGCGGCGCGGTGCTGAAGCGGCTGGTGAAGAGGCGCTGGGGCGTGACGAGATACATGGTCTCGAAATAGCTCTCTCCGGAGGTGTTCTCGATCAGCCGGGTGGTGATCTCGTCGTGCGCCTCCAGGGCGTCCTTGGTGCGGTCCACCTGTGCGGCCATGCGGGCCAGCTCCACCCAATCGATCTCCCCGCCCAGGGCGACGAGCTCGCGCTGCGCGGCCTGCAGGACCTTCTGGGCGTACTGGTCCATGGCCTCCAGGCAGGAGCGCCGGTTGGAGGCCGCTTCCCCCACCAGGAGCCACACGGCCACCGCCGCGCACAGCGACGCCGTCAGGGCCAGGACCAGCAGCTGCGCGAGCATGGCCCGCCGCCAGAGCCTGCGGGTGTAGCGCATGTTCATTTCTCGTTCCAGGCCGGGCGCGTGAGGATGGCGGCGATGCGCTCAGGCGGGAACTTCGCCCGGCGGTCGAAGGTGTACAGGCCGTTGATCTCCTGCTCCACGTCGGTCAGCTGGGTATAGCAGAAGCCGCAGATGCCCCGCGTCTCCAGGGCCGCGTCCACGAGCCCCTCGAAGCGGCGGAAGAATTCCTCCTCCGTCTCCGGCAGGCCGCCGTAGCCCCAGCGGTCCTTGGGGATGCCGCCCATGATCCAGCCCGTGCCCCCGAATTCGCTGAGGAACACCGGCTGGCCGGCGCGCACGGGCATCTTCTGCCGCCAGTTCTTCATCCAGGGCATGAGCCCGGGCGAGAAGGTCTCGCCGTCCTTCGCAGCGGCGTAGGCCTCCAGGTTGGCGCGCAGTTCGGCGCCGTCCTGGGCGTAATCGTGGTAATCGAGGATATCCGTCTCGGCGCAGTGCACCCATCCGCTGGTATCGATGACAGGGCGGGTCGGGTCCAGGGCGCGGGTGAGGCGGTAAGCGGCGAGGATGCAGGCCGGGTCGGTCGCGCGCTCCTCGGTCTCGTTGAAGGGGCACCAGCCCATCAGGGCCGGGCTGGAGATGTCGCGGCGCACCAGCTCCGTCCATTCCGCGAGGAAGCGCGGCATGTTGCGCCCGTCGGAGACGCTCATGCCCCAGTTGCCGTGCTCGTCCCAGACGAGGTAGCCCAGGCGGTCCGCCCAGTAGAGGAAGCGCGCCTCAAACATCTTCTGGTGGAGCCGCGCGCCGTTGAAGCCCATGGCCTTGGCTCGGAGGATATCGCCCTTGAGCTCCCCGTCCTCGGGCGCGGTGATGACGCCGTCCGGGTAGAAGCCTTGGTCCAGCACCAGGCGCAGATAGACCCGCTTCCCGTTGAGGAGCACGCCTTCGCGGTCCCATTCGATCTTGCGCAGGCCCGCGTAGCTGACGACGCGGTCCACGCCTGCTTCCGTCTCGAGCTCGACCTCGATATCGTAGAGGGCCGGGTCCTCGAGGCTCCAAAGGTGCGTCTCCTTCACGCCCACGAAGGCGCTCAGGGAGCGGCCGCCCGCCTTCCACGCGCCGCCGCCCATCTCCTTCCCCTGGAAGGAGACGCGCACTCGCAGCCATCCGCGCGCGTCCGGCGCGAGCTCCGCGGTCATGTGGAAGCCGCCGTTGTCCGGATCGGGCAGCCATTGGAGGCGCTCGACGTACTTCTCGGGCACAGCCTCCATCCAGACCGTCTGCCAGATGCCCGTCGTGCGCGTGTAGAAGCAGCCGTGGCTGGCGAATACCTGGCTCTGCTTGCCGGAGGGCTGCCTTCCCGCGCGCACGTCCGAACGCGCCAGGACGACGATAGTGTTCTCTCCCTCGCGCGCGGCGCGGGTGACGTCCATGGTGAAGGAGGAATAGCCGCCCTCGTGCGTGCCGATCTCCACGCCGTTGAACCACACGGTGGTCTCATAATCGCAGGCGCCGAAGTGCAGCAGCACGCGGCCCCGGAGCCAGTCCGCGCCGAGGGACACCGTGCGGCGGTACCAGCACGCGCGGATGAAATCCTTGTGCGCCACGCCGGAGAGGTCGCTTTCCGGGCAGAAGGGCACCCTGATCGTGCCGGGCAGGCTCTCCTTTTCCTGCCAGCGCTGCTCGCGGCCGCTGTCGCCCTCGTCGATGGCGAACTGCCAGGGGCCGTTCAGGTTCAGCCATTTTTCTCTCTGGAACTGGGGGCGGGGGTATTCGGGACGGGGGATCGCATGCATGGCAAGCACCTCTCGCTTTCGTATTTTGCCGGTCCTGGGGAGTTTCCGGCAGCAGTATAGCACCATCGTTTTTCTTTGGCTAGTCCTCAGGTGGCAAAAAAACGGCCCGTGGGAAACGTGATCTCTGGGGACCTCGCGTTTCCCACGGGCTGTCCTGTAGGACCGCTGACCTGCGCCATGGCGGGATTCTTAAGGGCCCCCGGCCCTTAAGCGGGAGTCCAGAGGGCAGAGCCCTCTGGCGGGGTGTGGGGCGGAGCCCCACAAGGGCGGCGGCCGTGAGGCCGCGCAAAGCCCCTGTCAATACAGCGCGGGCAAGGGCAGAGGCTCGTCGAGGAGCTTGCGACAGCGCTCCATGCCCTTGAAGATCTCGGGCAGGCGCATGAGGCTCTCGAGGGGCATGCTGGAGAGGAGCGTCGGCAGGCCGCGCTGGGAGATGGCACGGTCCAGAAGCTCCATGGGAGAGCACTGCATGTACGGCAGTACCGCGCTGCAGTAGCGCCACAGCGCGTCCAGCGAGCGGCGGCTCAGCGGCGTGCCCAGCTTATCCAGCTGCTCACGGATGGCGGTCATGCGCAGTTCCATTTCGCCAGGCAGATCGTTCACCGGGGCGAAGATCTTCCCGAGCGTGTCCAGGGAAACGGCCTTGCCGTAGGCCATGGGCCGCGCGCCGGCGGGGCGCCAGGGCGTATCCGCGCCCATATGGCCCAGGCGGATCATATACGTGCGGTCGTAGAGCGCGGCGGGCACGGGATAGGCGTCGGGCATATCGTCGATGGAGACGAAGGTGCGCAGGCCGCTGGGCCGGCGCATCTGCGCGCCGTATACGCCGCCGACCAGCGCGCGGATATCCGGCTGGCTGTTGCCGCTGTTGAGCATGAGGAGGGAAGGCGCTTCGTCGTCGCAGACGATGCCGCCTTCGGAGACGAGCTGCTCGGCGGTCTTCGCGCTGGAAGTCATGGCGAAGCGCTTGTATTCCGGCTCCGAAATGCCCAAAGAACCCGCCAGCAGCCTCACGGTATCGCGCTTGCCGCTGCCCACGGGGCCGGAAATGAGGATCACCCGCCCCAGGGTCATGCAGGCGAGCAGGTTCACGGCCGCGTCGTTGGAGATGGGCCGCCCGGCGCGCTCGAAATAGGCGCGCACGTCGCTGATGAGTTCGCTGGCGGTGGGCGTGGTGGTCACGGGCCGGCGCGGCGGCAGGGTGTGTCCGCCCCGCATGCCGAGGATGAGATCCTTGGCGCGGCCCTGCATGGCGCTTTCCAGGAGCTTGTCGTCCACGTCATCCTGCAGGGTCTTCTCCAGGGCTTCCACCGCGGTCGTGGCGGCTGCGCGGGCCTGCTCCTCGGTCTCGCGCAGGGCGGCGATGTCCGCCTGCAGCGCTTCCTTTTTCTGGTCCAGCAGGGAGAATTCCTTGGCGTACTGGGTGCGGACCTCCTCGAGGATGTTGCCCCGCTCGGTCTCGCGGCGCAGGCGCAGGGCGTCCACCTCGGCGGAGAGGGCCAGCCGCTCGGCCTCGAGGGAGGTCATGCAGGCGTCGTCGCCGTTGAGAGCGGCGCGCTTGGCCCCGTACACGGCGGAGAGGGCCTCGTTGAGCGTCTCGTTGCGCAGCATCTCCTCGATGAGGCTGGCGCGCGCCTCCGGCATGTGCAGCACGGCGCGGATGGCGGTCATGGCGTTTTCTACGGGGTCGTCCGCGGGCGAGCCGGTGGCCTCCGCGGGCACGGGATGCCCCAGCTGGTCGATGCGGCTCTTGCGCCATTGCTCGTCCACGATCTCATAGAGCGAACGGCCGCGGCGCGGATTGATGCCCATCTGGGCCAGGAGCGCCTGCTCGCGCATGGTGATGCGCATGTTGATGGCGCGATGCGTGGTCATGCGCAAGGCGGGCTCGCCGGAAGCGCTCTGGGTGGGCTTGGGTTCGGACGCCTCCGCCTTCTCCGGACGCGGCTCCTCGGCGGGAGCCTCGGCCGCGGCGCTCTTTTCCTGTGCCGGATGGGCGGGCGCGCTCTCCTGCGCGCGAGCGGGCGCGGCGGGCGTCTGGGCCGGGGCGACTCTCGCGGGCGCGGGGCGCGGGATCTCCGGATCCGGCCCCAGGGCGGCCACGTTCACATACACGTTGGCGCTCCCCGCCCCTTCTCCCTGGGGCAAGGAAAGGAGGATGCCGCTGGGCTGGTCCGCCCCTTGCCAGCCCCATTCCTCAGCCTGGGCGCGGGTGAAGAGGAACATGCCCTCCTCCCCCTCCACGGCCTCCCACTTCCAGGGGCCGGAGACGGCCCCCTGCGCGCGGACGGCCACGTAGGGCGTGACGGGCGCGTCCAGGCGCGCGGAGAAGCTCTCCCCGGCGGCGGGCTCGTCCAGATCGATCACCTGGGTGAGCAGGCCCGCCGACGGCGCGGCGATCACGTCCGAATAGACGATGAAGGCGTTGCGGTCGCCGTCCTCGGGAGCGTAATTTTTGTTGGGACGGATCTTGTCGTTCTCGCCGGGATGGCGGCGCAGATCCAGCATGCAGTAGCGGCCGATGGTGCGCATGCGTCCCTTGAAGAAGCTCATTTCGTTTTTATCGGGCACGATGCGGATATATCCCTCGGAGGGGTAAACCTCCTCCGCGCTTTGGAACAGCTCGATCCGCTCCTCTTCCCGTACCAGAATGGGCCGCATGCGGAAATAGGATTTGACGGGGTTGTCCTCCTCCAGCAAAGCGATGGAGAGCCTTCCCGGAAGCGTCATTTTCTGTATCCTCCCGTTTCATTTTTTGATTTGTGGGCGCATTGGGCAGTTTTCATCCACGCCCAAATTATTGTACTATTGTTAATTAACTGTGTCAAGGCCCATCTGTTTTTTCAGCGTTTTTTTGACCGGAGCACAGCTTCCCCCCCGGCGAAAATCCTGTTGGGTTTTGGCGGCGGGCGTGGTACAATAGGCGTAGGATCGCATAAAGAAGGGGAGGCGGCGCGCGTGCCTGTGACTATGGTGACGGGGAGCGCCTTCGCGCTGTACACGCGCTTGGGCGGAGATATGCGCCGCGCCCTCGCGGAGCCGGGCGAAGAGCCGGTGGTGCTGGTCGTCCCCGGGCAGCTCACCCTGGAGACGGAGCAGTACGCCCTGGCCAGCGCCGGGCTGAACGGCTCCTTCCGCCTCCAGGTGCTCAGCCCCGCGCGCCTCTGGGAGAAGGTCTTCGAACAGGCTGGGCGCAGCGAGGGCTCGCGCATCGACGAGCGCGGCAGGGCCATGCTCATGCGCCGCGCCCTGGACGCCTTCGACGGCTCCCTGCGCGTCTACGAAGGCGCCCGACGCTCGGCGGGGTTCGCCGCCCTCGCCGCGGAGATGGTCCTGCAGTGGAAAGGCGCGGGGCTGCGGCCGGAGGACGTCTCCGCCATCGCTGCCCGGCATGAGGGCACGCCCCTGGCCGGAAAACTCGCGGACATCGCCACTCTGTACGCCATCTATGAAGAGGCCGCCGCCGGCCTCGCCGTGGACGAGGAGGACGCCCGGCGCGACGCCCTCGCCCGCCTGCCGCGCGCGCCGTTTTTCCGCGGGGCCCGGGTGTGGTTCTACGGATTCGATCTGCTCACCAACCCTGTCGCGGAGACGGTCCTCGCGCTGGCGCGGGTCGCCGCCGGCGTGACGGTCCTCTTCCCCATGCGTTCGGATCCCCTCTCCCGTGACGCGCGGCTCTACGCCCCCGCCCAGGGGACCCTGCGGCGCGCGGTGGAGATGCTGGAAGCCGAAGGCATCGGCGTCACGCGCGCCGAGGCCGCCGCGCCGGAGCGCACCTCCTGCGCCGCGCGCGTCCTCGAGGAGGAACTCTTTTCTTATCCCGCCGCGCCGTGCCTGGGTCCGGCCAAGGGCCTCGCGCTGCACGCGGCGCCCAATCCCCGCGCCGAGGCGGAGCACGCCGCCGCGGCCATCCGCTTCCTCGTGCGCAAGCGAGGCTGGCGCTACGCCGACATCGCTGTGGCCTGCCAGAGCCCTTCCACGCTCTACAGCCCCTTGCGGCGGGCGTTTGCTCTGTACGATATCCCCGTCTTCTTCCCGGAGACCCGTATGGCCCAGGCGCACCCGCTCTGCGCGGCGCTCCTGGCGGCGGTGCGCGCCGCGGCCGGGCCTGTCCGCGAGGACGACATGCAGACCCTGCTGGGCTCGGGCTATTCGCCCCTGTCTGACGACGAGGCCGACCGCGCCCGCAATTTCGCCTTCGAGCACGGCGTCGTGGCCTCGCGCTGGCTGCGACCTTACCTCCCCGGCGCGGATCCGGAGGGCAAAAACGCCGCCTTCGAGGAGCTCCGGGCGCGCCTGGCCGCGCCCGTCCTGCGCCTCAGGGAGGGCCTGCGCAAAAAGGAGACGCGCGCGCAGCTGGAGGCCATCGTCGATTATCTGGGCGCGACCGGCTCCTACGAGCGCATGCTCGCCGAGGGCGACGCCCTGGCCGCTGCCGGGCAGCCCGTCGCCGCGGCGGAAGGCGCGCAGGTCTGGGGGCGCATCCTTTCTGCGCTGGATCAGATCGCAGTGGTGTACGCGCATGCCTCCGCGCCCATGTCCGCCAAGGCCCTTTCCGAGATGCTGCGCCAGACGCTTTCCGTCACCGAGCTCAAGCCCCTGCCCCAATCCGCGGACGCCGTGGCCGTGGGCAGCCTGGAACACATGAAGACGCGGCCGGTGAAGGCCGTGGTCATCGTCGGCGCTACGGACGCGGACGAGGGCGATGGCCCCTCGCTCCTGCTGGACAGCGACCGCGAGGCCTTGCGCGAGGAGGTCTGGCTCGGGCCGGACAAGCGCGAGCGCGCCCTCATGCGCCTGCTCGCGGCCAAGGAAGCCGTCTCCTTCGCGGAGGAGACGCTGCTCGTCTCCTGGCACACGGCCGCCTCGGACGGCTCCGTGCGCCGGCCCGGGGCGCTGGTGCGCTCCGTCCGGGCGGTGTTCCCGGAGCTGACCGCCAGCGGGGGCGTCACCGAGGACGCCCGCGAGGAGCGCTTGCGCCTGCTCGCGCCGGAGGCCGCCTGCGTGCGGCTGGGCGAGGCCCTGCGCCGTCCGGAGGGCCTTACGGACGACGAGCGCGCCGCCCTCAACACCCTCGCCTCCTTTCCGGAATATCGCGAACGCCTGGCCGCGCTGATGGGCGCGCTGGAGGGCGATCCCCTGCCAGAATCCATCGCGCCGGACCTGGCCGAGCGCCTCTACGACGGCCCGCGCACGCTCTCCGTCACGCGGCTGGAGCTCTACGCGCGCTGCCCCTTCTCCCACTTCGTGCGTTACGGCGCGCGGCCGGAGGAGCTGCGCGAGTGGGGCATCACTCCGCGCGACGCGGGCGATATCTGCCACGAGGCGCTGGATCGCTTCGTGCAGCTGCATCCGGAGGAGCAGGACATCGAGACGGCGGTCCGCCACATGGACGCCATCGCCCAGGCGGTCCTGGACGAGGCCCTGCCCGGGCTGCGCGAGGAGAGCGCCGTCAGCCGCGAGGAGGCCGCGCAGCTGCGCGCCACCGCGCGCCGCGCCGCCCTGACGCACCTGAGGCAGATGGGCGCGAGCCGCTTCGTGCCCGCCGCCGCCGAGGCCGCCTTCCGCGGCGAAAACGCCCTCCCTCTCGAGGGCGCGCGCCTCGAGGGGCGCATCGACCGCGTGGATATCTGGCGCGCCGCCGGGGAGGATTTCCTCCGCGTCGTGGACTACAAGCGCGGCGGGCGTCAGCTGCAGCTGGCCAAGGTCTTCTACGGCCTCCAGCTCCAGCTGATGATCTACCTCGTCGCCGCCGGTGCCATGTTCTCCGCCCAGCCCGCCGCCGCGCTCTACTTCAATGTTTCCGATCCCCTCGTGGACACGCGCTCCATCGATCCGGACGAGATCGCCGCCGAGCGCGGGAAGATGCTGCGCCTGAGCGGGGCCGTGCTCGCGGAGGAGGAAGTCGTGCGGGCGCTGTCCGATCCGCCCGAGGTCTCGCTGACCGCGTCCTTCAACCAGGACGGTTCCCTGCGCAAGAGCGACCGGCTCTTCTCCCGCGAGGATCTCGCCCTGCTCGCCCGGCGCGCCGTGGAACAGGCGGAGGAATCTCTGCGCGGCATGCGCCAGGGAGAGATCGGCGCGCACCCTGCCCGGCTAGACCGGGAAAGCGCGCCCTGCGTCTCCTGCCCCTACGCCGCCGTCTGCCGTCAGGACCCCTACGCCGCCGCCTCCCGTGAACGTGCCCTCGCGCCCCTCTCCGCCAAGGAGGTGCTGGAGCTCCTGCGCGACGAGTAAGAAAACCCGCCGGGCAAGCCCCGAAAGAGGGCTTCCCGCTATTGTGGACCTACGCGACGTTTCCCTTCCAAAACAGAAAGGAGCTGTTGACCCATGGCAAACCCCAAGTCCTTCCCCATGAACCCGCCCCGGAACCGCCTGGTCGGGCCGCTGCCCAAGATCGGCATCCGCCCCTGCATCGACGGCCGCCGCGGCGCGCTCAAGGTGCGCGAGAGCCTCGAGGAGCAGACCATGACCCTGGCCCGCGCCGCCGCCGAGTTCCTCAGCGCCAACCTGAAGCACCCCTGCGGCCTGCCGGTGGAGTGCGTCATCGCCGATACGACCATCGGCCGCGTGGCCGAAGCCGCCGCCTGCCAGGCCAAGTTCGAGCGCGAGGGCGTGGGCCTGACCATCACCGTCACGCCCTGCTGGTGCTACGGCTCCGAGACCATGGATATGGATCCCCTCACCCCCAAGGCCGTCTGGGGCTTCAACGGCACGGAGCGCCCCGGCGCGGTGTATCTGGCCGCCGTGCTCGCCGCCCACGCCCAGAAGGGCATCCCCGCCTTCGGCATCTACGGCCACGACGTGCAGGACGCCGATATGGCCGCCACCATCCCCGAGGACGTCAAGGAAAAGCTGCTTCTCTTCGCCAGGGCCGGCCTCGCCGTGGCCACCATGCGCGGAAAGAGCTATCTCTCCATGGGCGGCACGGCCATGGGTATCGCGGGCTCCATCGTCAACCCGAACCTCCTGGAGCGGTATTTCGGCATGCGCTCGGAATCGGTCGACATGTCCGAATTCACGCGCCGCTGGGAGGAGGGCGTGTACGACAAGGCCGAGTTCGACCAGGCGCTCGCCTGGGCCAAGGAGAACATGGTCATGGGCTGGGACAAGAACCCGCCGGAGCTGCGCCACTCGGACGAATACAAGGAGTGGTGCCTGCAGACCAACATCAAGATGGCCATGATCGCGCGCGATATGATGGTCGGCAATCCGCGCCTGGCGGAGCTGGGCTTCGAGGAGGAGGCCGTGGGCCACAACGCCATCCTCTCCGGCTTCCAGGGCCAGCGCCAGTGGAACGACCACTTCCCCAACGGCGATTTCATGGAGAGCCTCGCCTCCACCTCCTTCGACTGGACCGGCCTGCGCGAGCCCTACCTCATGGCCACGGAGAACGACCACCTGAACGGCCTGGCCATGCTCCTGAGCAAGCTCGTGACCAACTGCGCGCCCGGCTTCGCCGACGTGCGCACCTACTGGAGCCCGGAGGCCGTGGAGCGCGTTACCGGCTGGAAGCCCGATGGCGCGGCCGCGGGCGGCTTTATCCACCTGATCAATTCTGGCGCGGTGGCCCTGGACGCCGCCGGCGAGTGTCGCAACGAGAAGGGCGAATACTGCATGAAGCCCTGGTACGAGATGACCAGCGAAGAAGCCGCGAAGACCATGGAGGCCACCAAGTGGTGCTACGCGGATCTGGGCTACTTCCGCGGCGGCGGGTATTCGGCCCACCTGGTCAGCCACGGCGGCATGCCTCTGACCATGAGCCGCCTGAACGTCGTGGACGGCCTCGGCCCGGTCCTGCAGATCGCCGAGGGCTGGTCGGTCGAGCTGCCGGAGAAGGTCCACGAGGCCCTCGATCAGCGCACCGATCCCACCTGGCCCACCACCTGGTTCGTGCCGCGCCTCACCGGAACGGACGCCTTCACAGACGTCTACTCCGTCATGAACAACTGGGGCGCCAACCACGGGGCGTTCGTCTACGGCCACGTCGGCGCCGAGCTGATCACGCTCGCGTCCATGCTGCGCATCCCCGTATGCATGCACAACGTGCCCGACGCCAAGATCTTCCGCCCCAGCGCCTGGAACGCTTTCGGCACCAAGGACCGCGAGGGCGCCGATTACCGCGCCTGCGCCGCCTACGGCCCGCTGTACGGGAAGCGGCTGTAACCGAGTTTGCGGAAACGGGCTCCGGCATCCCTTCATCAGGGAGCCGGAGCCCGTTGTTTGTTTGTGCTTTTGTGCAAAAAACAGGCGGCCGCTCAAGAGCGGCCGCCCATTTTCATTGCCTGAGGCAATGTCAACGATACCGAGATTACTTGTTCAGATGATACACGTCGTACTCGGCAGAGTAGGCATCGTAGCCCTGGGTCTCGACGTTGCTGTCGAACCTGGCCTGCCAGATCTCGTTGATCTCGGAAACACGGTTGGCCTGCGCGAACGCGGACAGATCAGCGATGAGGCTGTTGAACTCGTCTTCGCTGGAAGCCATCACGATCTTCGGCAGCTGCTCGCGGCAACGATCCTCGATGGCCTTCTGGCAGATGCCCAGGTCGTCCTGAGGATCGATCTCGCCGGTCACGCCGGTGAGCTGGTCGGTCATGAACTTCTGGCCGATGTGCAGATCGTTGAGATCATAGGAAGACAGGTGAGCCTGACGGGTGACGACCCAGTCCTGCTGCTCTGCGGGCAGAAGGTCGTTCAGACCGAACTTGATGCCGTCAACGTAGTCAGACTGAGCGGGCTGAGAC
>CACZOT010000019.1 GCA_902782795.1 uncultured Eubacteriales bacterium
AGTTCCAGCTCGGTCAGCTGCAGCCTGCGCAGCGTCTCCTGATCCAGCGCGATCATGCCCTGCCCGCCTCCTTCGCGCCGATATGCCTGTCCTCGCCCGCGCCGTAGCGCACGAAGTCCAGCGAGCCGTCCGCGTGGACGAGCAGCGTATCCCACAATTCCTGCTCGCGGCCGCCGTAGGCGCGCCGGGGCGTGACGGAGCCCGGCGCCTTGCTCTCCTGGAAATCCTCGGTCTTGGAGCACCCCACGGAGACGACGGGCAGGCCGTCCTCGAAAACCACCTGGTCGGAATGATTGTGCCCGAAGACCCAGGCGATGGCGCGGCGGCCCTTGCGGGAAGCGGCCTCGCGCAGAGCGCGGAGCATCCAGTCCCCGCGCAGGATGGTCTTGCTCCAGACGTGGACGCGCGCCAGAGGCGGCACGTGCGAAAACACGAGGATGCCCCACCCCGCAGGCGTCTCCCGCAGCGCACGGCGGAACCAGAGGGCCTCGCGCGCGGAGAAGCCGTAGCGCTGGCGGCGCGCCAGGTCGAAGGAATCCAGAAAAATCATGCGGATGGATCTGTCCGGCGCGTCCACATGGTACCAGCCCCTCTCCCGGCCGAGGTAAAAACGGGCGCACTGGCGCGGGGTCATGTATTCCGCGTTGCGCTTGAAGTAGTTGGCGTCGTGGTTGCCCAGGCACATGTACAGGGGCTTTCCCAGTCCCTTGAGGCCCTCGATGACGCGGGAGGCGTACAGGCGCGTGACGCGGCCGGGCAGGAGGCCGTCCGTCAGGTCTCCCAGGTGCACGACGGCGTCGCTCCCGGAGGCGGGTACGACCGCGCGCAGGCTCTCCAGGGTGTCCGGCCAGTTGCCGCCCGCGCAGTAGTGGCTGTCGGCGAGCAGCGTCAGGACCATATCCCCCGGGCGCCTCAACGCGTCCACGCGCTCCAGGACGGCGCGCGCTTCTTCCCCGATCCAGGCGGGCACAGGGCGCGTCCAGCCCTTCGGCGTTTCCAGGCGGACAAGATCCCAGAGCCGCTCCGCGGCCGGGCGGCCCAGGGCCGTAAGGCGGAAATAGCAATCCCGCTCGAAGCGGTATTCGCCCGAGCGCGCCGTCTGGCAATCCTGGTCCTTTCGGAATTCCGTCAGGTTGGATTCGCGCTGATAGGCGTAGGTGTGCAGCCACCCCGCCGAAACTTCCGGATCGTACAGGGCGAGGCGATAGCGCAGGCCGGGCTCCAGCGGGATCAGGCTGCTCCCCGCGGGGGCGAACACGGGCTCCAGGTTCGTGGAGACGTCCAGCTCGTCACGGAGCTTTCCGCTTGCACGGTTCACGGAGCGGCAGCGCTGCATGAAGACGTCGTCCGTCCGATCCCGCTCACCGCGCCATTTCCGCCGCGCGCGGGCCTTGCGGTCCAGGAGCTCCTTCTCGTAGAGGGAATAGTCTCTCTCGGTATCGACGATGATCGAATCCTCCACCGTCACGTGGGCGCGGCGCATCCGGGGCGGAGGCGGGGTCTTGTAATCGCCGTACATCATGGTCAGGAGCTTGTCATAGCGCGCAGGGATGAGATATTCCCGGCCGTACAGGGGCCAGGGCATGACTTCGCGCCAATCCTCCCAGAGGAATTTGGGCTCGAAGGGGGCGGCGTCCAGCGTGCAGACGGTCTTGTACCGGTCCGGTTCCCGCATGGCCAGGCGCTGCAGCAAAAGGCTCAGTCCGCGCCGCAGCACGGGCGGGATGCAGCGCATGGCCTTCTGGGCGGCGCGCTCGCGCTTGCCAGGGAGGACGTAGCCCACATGGTCCCACACGCGGATGCTCCGCAGGGCCTGCGCGGCCTCGAGCGCCGCCTTCTGCAGGCGGAAGGCGCGTTTGCCGGGGCAGACGCCGATAAAAGGATAGATATCCAGCGCCACTCCCTTATGGATGCCCACGCCCGCGTAGCTCGTGCGCATGAAGGTGGTGCCGTCGCGGTAGAGGCGCATCCACAGCCAGGTGTGGTCCGGCGTGTCTTTCTGATCCTGCAGGGTGAAGCCCGGCGCGAGCTCTTTTTGGGCGTAGCAGTAGAACTTGCGGTAATCCCCGTAGGGCATGGCGAGGTCGATATCGTCGTCCCAGGGGATGAGGCCGCCGTCCCGCACCGCGCCCAGGAGCGTGCCGCAGTAGAGGATGTAACGCAGCCCGTGGGCCCTGCAGATGCGGTCCACCTCCTGGAGGCACTCCACGAGGGCCGCGTGCACGCCGGCGAGGCCGTAGAGATCTTCCTCGCGGTTCATTTCGCCCTCACCTCCAGATCGTGGAGGCGCACGTGCCCCCAGTATTGATGGTGCCAGTCCAGCCCGCCGGTCTCCTCCAGCCCGCCGACGACCTCGAAAGCCACGCCCGGATAGACCCCGTCGAGGATGTCCTCGCTGCCGTCCTCGTCGCAGGCGTAGGCGACGAGATCGGCCGTGTACCGTCCGGGCATGAGATGGGCCAGATCCATGGTCAGGAGCAGCTCGTGCGCGCCCGGGGCGAGATCGAGCCCGGAAGAAGAGAGCATGGTGCCCACCTTGACGCCGTCCTGATACCAGCACTCCAGGCGAAAGCGCACCCCCCGCAGGGGGCGCAGGGCCTCGCAGGCCACGGCCATCTCTCGCTTTTGCCCGGCGCGCAGGCGCGCCCCGCCCTCGCCGAGGATCGCCAGCCTCTGGAACTCGAAGCGCTTGTTGATGCGCAGCGCGGCGTCATAGGGGCGGAAGGTGGCGTCGAAGACGAAGGTGGCCTGGTCGCTTTCCTTGGCGCCCATATAGACGGCGATGGCGTTGTCCACGTCGCCGTCGTAGACCTTCTTTCCCTCGTCCAGGACCACGCAGCGGTCGCACAGGCGGCGGATGGTGTTCATGTTGTGGCTCACGTACAGGATGGTGCGGCCTCCCTGGCGCGAGGCCTCGCGCATCTTGTCCAGGCATTTTTTCTGGAAATCCATATCGCCCACGGCGAGGACCTCGTCCATGATGAGGATCTCGCTGTCCAGATGCGCGGCCACGGAAAAGGCGAGCTTTACGTACATGCCACTGGAATAACGTTTGACCGGGGTATCGATGAAGGGGCGCACCTCGGAGAATTCAATGATATCTTCGAGCTTTTTGTCGATCTCCGCGCGGGTCATGCCCAGGATCGCCCCGTTGAGGTAGATGTTCTCCCGGCCGGTCATCTCGCCGTTGAAGCCGGTGCCGACCTCCAGCATGGAGGCGACGCGCCCGTAGAGATCGATCTCCCCCTCGGTCGGCGCGGTGATGCGGCTGATGAGCTTGAGCAGCGTGCTCTTGCCTGCGCCGTTGCGGCCGATGATGCCCACGGCTTCGCCCGCGCCGATCTCCAGATCGACGCCGTCCAGCGCCAGGAAGCGCTCGCCGTAGCGGCGGCCGTCCTTCCGGCTCTCCTCTTCCCCACGGCGGCGCGACAGGCGGCGCTTGAGCTCCTCCTGCAGGGTGGTGCCGTTGATCTGGCCGGTGCGGTATTCTTTTTTCAGCCCGCGGATGGCGATCATCGGCGGACGCGTCTCTTTCTTTTCCATGGCCGTCACACCGTATCCATGAAGGTGCGCTCCACGCGCGTGAACACCCGGACGCCCAGGATGGCGATCGCCGCGGTCAGGACGGCGCTCGCCGCCAGATACCGTCCATCCAGCGTGCCCCGCCCCAGAAGGATGCCGCGGAACCACTCCATCGGCATGGTGACGGGGTTGAGGAGCATCAGCGCGCGCAGGCCCGGCTTGCTCAGCAGCGACACCGGATACACCACGGGCGAGATATACATCAGCAGCTGCACGCCGAAATCCAGCAGCAGCACAAGATCGCGGTATTTGGTTGTCAGGCTGGAAATAATAATGCCTCCGCCCACGCCCAGCACGCCCAGCATCAGCAGAAGAAGCGGCAGGAGCGGCCAGAGCGCCCACACAGGCCGCACCTGGCCCGTCAGGACAAAAAAGGCCAGGAACGCCAGGGTGATGAGCGTCTGGATGCCGAACGTGATCAAGCTCACCAGCATATTGGAAATGGGCACCGTCAGCCGGGGGAAATACACCTTGCCGAACAGATAGGCGTTGCCCGTGAAGGTGCGCGCGTTGCTGCGCAGGCACCCGGAAAAAAAGGACCAAAGCGAATTGCTGACCAGGTAGAAGATCAGGTGCGGCACGCCCTCGGTATCCACGCGCACGATGCCGCCGAAGGCCACCGTGAGCACGATCGAGGAGAGCAGCGGATGGATAAACGCCCACAGGGGCCCGAGGATCGTCTGCTTGTAGCGCAGGGCGAATTCCTTCCTGGCGAAGAGGAGGATCAGATCGCGGTACTGCCAGACTTCCCGCAGGTCGACCTTCGTGCGTCTCCCCGCGGGCCGGATCCTGACGGGGACCCTGTCGGCGGTCCTTCGCTCTGTCATGACAAAATT
Source organism: uncultured Eubacteriales bacterium (assembly GCA_902782795.1). Lineage (GTDB taxonomy): Bacteria > Bacillota > Clostridia > Christensenellales > Aristaeellaceae > UBA1224. The sequence goes on from CACZOT010000019.1 coordinate 4,419, forward strand.
TCTCCTATTTTCTTTAACATATATTCTTTTCTATTATATGCCTGTCTATTTGGCTTTTCAACCGTCATATGTCATTATTACCAAATATTCGCCCAAATTTTCCATAGAGAAAGAGCGCGGCGGGACGAAATCGTCCCGCCGCGCTCCGACGCAATGGTGGTAGTTTTTTCAGGGCCTCGCCGCGCGCCTTTTCGCTATTTCAGGCCTTGGACGCGGCTGTTGATCAAGTCCCGGATCTGGGTGCTGCTGGTCGCCTGCGTATAGGGGAAATAAGTGATCTCCACCCCCCGCGCGCGGAAGAACTCCTCGTACCGCGCGAACCGCTCGCTGCCCTTGTAATCGGAGCCGACGAACAGCCTGTCGAAGCGCCAACGATCCCAGGCGTCGGAATCCTCCACGCAGGCGTCCACGACCCGGTCGACAAACCGGCACGCGCCAACGATCGCCTTTCTCTCCTCGAAGGGGATGAGCGTCTCCTTCCCCTTCCATTTCCCGCTGTCGTGCACGCCCACGATCAGATAGTCGCAATTCTCCCTTGCCCGGCGCAGCAGATTCAGATGCCCGATATGGAACACGTCGAACGTGCCGGACGTGTAGCCGACGATCGCTCCCCGGCCCCGTCCCGCGCGCCCCGACCGCTCCTTGTACCGATAGCTGTCCACGCCGAAGCCGTGCGGATCTTCCCCGTACCGGCGCAGGACTTCGCCGTAGGTCTCCTCGTCCGGGATGTACAGAGTCTCCCTGCGCAAAAGCCTCGCGAGGATCTCCTCCGCCAGCGGGGCCGTCATTTCCGGGCGGTCCTCCCCGCCGTAGAAGCGGGTCCCTTCGATCTTCCCGGGGCACACGTTCAGGATGCGGTTTTCCGTCCCGGCCATCTCGAGCTCGATGTTCACGCTCTCCACAAAGCGGGCCAGGGCGGCTTTGGCCGCGCCATACACGGAGAACAGCGGCGAGCTGACCAGCCCGGCGATGGAGCCGATCACCCCGCAATAGAAGGGCTCCTTCCCCCGCAGACGGGGATACATCCTCCGCAGGGCCTGGATCGTCGAGACCGCGTCCACCTGGAACACTCGATCGATCTCCGCCTCGCGCAGGCTCTCAATGCCCGCCACGCGGCCGATCCCCGCGGTGATCGCCACGAGCCGCACGCCCGGATCGCCCGCGAGTTCCTCCAGGACGCCGTCTTCCCTGTCGCACAGGTCGAACCGGCGCCACCGCGCCCCTTCGGGCAGGCTTTCCGGCTCCCGGATATCCAGCACGGTCACCTGATATCCCTTCGCGGCCAGCGCCCGCGCGAGGGAACGCCCGATCCCGCTGCTCCCACCGATCACGACGGCCTTTGTGTCCATCCATCCATCTCCCCGGGCGGCGCCTTTGCCCTGTATGATTCCTATGGTATTATACGGCCGGCCGCCGATTCGCGCAATACGTCCCGCCCCGGGATGTTTCCGCCGGGACAGAAACGCCCAGCCGCCAGGTGATACTTGCCGACAAACGTTTCATGCAATCACAGCAATGGCCATCAGGACCAGCCCAACCGCCGAGCTCACATGTCGGTTTTTCATCTTTCCCTCCGTGTTTCCAGCGCGCTTTCTTTTCCTGCTCCAGCCGTTCGACGGTCCGCTCTTCGCTTCCAAGCATCCGCCGGTGTCTGATGGCTACCCGTTTGCATTATTAATTCGGAAAAAGAAAAGCGCAAGCTACGTTTGAACGCAGCCTGCGCTAAGTGTTATGGAGGCGTCAACCGGATTCGAACCGGTGAATAAAGGTTTTGCAGACCTTTGCCTTACCACTTGGCTATGACGCCGAGATGATAAAA